>CAMDSS010000152.1 GCA_945907085.1 Cyanobium sp. NIES-981
AACGAGGCGATCCACGCCACAGGCCAGGGCTACGAGCAGCCAGCCCGACAAGACGGGATGTTCTTGGATCAGGCGGTTTTCAGCCAGCTGAACATCGAACGCAAGCCCGTGCCCACCTGTTCGATCGGGTGCTGGGCGTCCCGCTCGCGGACTTTCTGCATCTCAGGCTTGCCGGCATCACATTCGGCCACGAAGTTGCGGGCGAAGGTGCCGTCCTGGATGTCGGCCAGGATGCGCTTCATCTCAGCCTTGGTTTCGGCTGTGATCAGGCGGGGGCCGCTCACATAATCGCCGTATTCAGCGGTGTTGGAGATCGAATCCCGCATGGCGGTGAGGCCGCCCTTCACCATCAGATCCACGATCAGCTTCACTTCGTGCAGGCACTCGAAGTAGGCCAGCTCGGGTTGGTAGCCCGCTTCCACCAGGGTTTCAAAGCCGGCTTTCACCAGCTCGGAGAGGCCGCCGCACAACACGGCCTGCTCGCCGAACAGGTCGGTTTCGGTCTCTTCCTTGAAGTTGGTCTCCAGGATGCCGGCGCGGGTGCCCCCAATGCCCTTGGCGTAGGCCATGGCCAGTTCCCGGGCCTTGCCGCTGGCGTCCTGATGGATGGCAAACAGGGCAGGAACGCCCATGCCGTTTTGGTATTCCCAGCGCACGGTGTGGCCGGGGCCCTTGGGGGCGATCATCACCACGTCCACATCGCTGGGGGGCTTGATCAGCTCGAAGCGGATGTTGAAGCCGTGGGCAAAGCTCAGCACCTTGCCAGCGCTGAGGTGGGGAGCAATCTCTGCGTCGTAAACAGCCTTCTGGAATTCATCGGGCAGGAGCACCATGATCCAGTCGGCCTTGGCGCAGGCATCGGCCACGCTCAGCACTTCCAGGCCATCGGCCTTGGCTTTTTCGGCGGAGCGGCTGCCTTCGTAGAGGCCCACCACCACGTTCACCCCGCTGTCTTTGAGGTTGAGGGCGTGGGCATGGCCTTGGCTGCCGTAGCCAATGATGGCCACCGTCTTGCCGTTCAGCAGGCTGAGATCGGCGTCGGTGTCGTAATAGAGCTTGGCCATCAGGGCTGTCGCGAGCGAAGCAAACAGCAAGTTTACGGATTGGCCGTTAAGCCTCGGTGGGGTGGGAGATCACGCGATCAATCAGGCCGTACTCCATGGCTTCTGCGGCGCTGAGGAAGTAGTCGCGGTCGGTGTCTTTGGTGACCTTCTCCAGGGTTTGGCCGCACATGTCAGCCAGGCTCTGGTTGAGCATGTCCTTAATGCGCAGGATTTCCCGCGCCTCGATTTCGATGTCGGAGGCCTGGCGCTGGCTGGTGCCGCCCAGGGGCTGGTGGATCATGATTCGGCTGTGGGGCAGGGCCAGCCGCTTGCCCTTTGTGCCAGCCGCCAACAGGAAGGCTCCCATCGAGGCCGCCAGGCCCACACAGATCGTCACCACGTCGGATTTGACGTATTGCATGGTGTCGAAGATCGCTAGGCCAGCCGTCACTGAGCCCCCGGGGGAGTTGATGTAGAGGTAGATCGGCTTGGAGCTGTCCTCGGAGTCGAGGTAGAGCATCTGGGCCACCAGGCTGTTGGCAATCGCATCGTTCACTTCCTGGCCCAGGAAGAGGATCCGTTCCACGCCCAGGCGGGTGTAGATGTCAACCCAGCGCTCGTACTGGCTGCCAGGGAGGCGGTAGGGAACGCTGGGGGTGCCGATGGGCATGGCTGAAGAAGGGTGCGGTTGGAAGCTGTGAAAAAAGAGTGATGCGGGGGAGCCGAGGGAGGTTCCCAGGCTTGTTCTGATGCCCTGCTAGCTGATTCCCGGGTTGCCAGGGGTGATCCCAGGGCTCATTCCGGTGGGGACAGGCAGTCCGGTGGGGAGCTCCTTCTGGCTGGTGAGCACCCGGTCGATCAGGCCGTACTCCTTGGCCTCTTCGGCGGTGAGGTAGGTCATCCGGTCGGAATCCTTGGAGAGCTGCTCCACGCTTTTGCCCGTGTTGTCGGCCAGCATCCCGAGCATGGTGCGCTTGTTGTGCAGCACCTCCTGGGCCCTGATCTGGATGTCGGTGGCCTGGCCGCGGGCGCCACTGCGGGGTTGGTGCAGCACGATCGAGGCGTGGGGCAGGGCAGCCCTCTGGCCCTTGGTGCCGGCGGAGAGGATCATCGCGGCGGTTCCCATGGCTTGGCCGATGCAGATGGTGTGCACCGGGGGCTTCACGTAGCTGAGGGTGTCGCAGATGGCGAAGGCTTCGGTTTCAAAACCGATGGCATCGCCGGAATACCAGCTGGTGCCCGTGGAGTTGATATAGAAAAAGATAGGCTTGTCAGGATTGTCGAACTCCAGATAAAGGAGTTGGGCAATGATCAATTCGGTCACGTCGATGCCCAGCTGACGCTTGGAATCGTCGTCGCTGAACAGGGGCAAGCCCAGGTAGACGATCCGTTCTTTGAGCAGCAGGCTCGGCAGGTCGGGCGGGGGAGTGCGCATCACTCCCGAATCTCCGTAATAGGGAGCTGACGCCGTCATCCGCGCACCACAACTGGCATGTGAGCGGAGCCTAGCTGGGGCTGCCGGCCTCCGGCTTGGGTGGGACCGCTTTGGGCTTGGCCTTGCGCTTGGTGGTGGTGGGCCCAGGCACCGCTGATGCGGTGCTTTCGGCAGGGGTTTGGCTGGAGTCGGTGCGGGCAAACACGATGCGGCCCGTGGGGTTTTGCATGGCTCCGGTGACCACCACCGGCAACCGTTCGCCGATGCGACCCCGGGCCCCTTCCACCACCACCATGGTGCCGTCGTCGAGATAGCCCACGCCCTGGTCGGCTTCCTTGCCGTCGCGGGCAATCTTGATGGGCAGTTCGTCGCCGGGCTGCACCTCGGGGCGCAGGGCGATCACCAATTCGCTCAGGTTGAGCACCTTGAGCGCTTTCACTTCGGCCACCTTGGCCAGGTTGTAGTCTGCGGTGAGCAGGGTGCCGCCGGTGTCGGCGGTGAGCTCAAGCAGTTTGTCGTCGACGCCTTTCCCCTGGTAGCGGGTGATGTTGACCACCAGGCGGCGGCCGTACTGCTCCCGGAGTTCACTGAGGAGCTTCAGGCCCCGGCGACCCCGGCCCCGCTTTTCGGCATTGCTGGAATCGGCCAGGGCCTGCAATTCATCGATCACGCTCTGGGCCACGATCACCTGGCCCTCCAGCAGGCCGGAATCGAGCAGGCCCCGGATGCGGCCATCGATGATCACGCTGGTGTCGAGGATCTTGGCGCTGGCTGGGAGCAACACCCCTTCCGCCACCAGCAGGGCTTCGGTGCTGCTGGGATTGAACAGGCGCAACAGGGTGCGTCCGTGCACCTCGGCCAGGTTGTAGCCCGACACCCCAAAAAACACATTGCTCACCACGGCCGCCAGGGGTTTGACGAACACCACCTCCCAGGGCAGGGGCAAGAGCAGGATCGGCGCCAACAGCAAGTTGGCTACCAGCAGCCCCAGGATCAGCCCCACGGCCCGGCTCACCAGCAGGTCGGTGGGCATGCTGCGCACCTGCTGCATCAGGGTTTTGCGCAGGTAGCCGAACACCAGCCCGGCCACCAGGCCCGCAGCAGCCCCCACGGCCGCGAGGATCCAGGTGAGCTGCTCCAGGTTGGGAATCCGGATCAACTGCTGCTCCGGCAGGAGGTCGACCCCCAGCCAGCCCGCGGCGGCCCCGGAGATCACAAACAGGACCAGGATGAGCGAGTCCAACATTCCTGTGGTGTGTGACGTCCCGACAGCCCAGGCCGAAGCATGCCTGATTTCGGTCCATTTCGCCCGCCTGGATATCCGCCCCGCAGCGCTTATCTGCATTTGCCCTTCTGCCACCGGCGCTGTTTTTATTGCGACTTCCCTGTGGTGCCCTTGGGAGACCTGGCCAGGGGCGAGGCCCCTGCCCCTGGCAGCCGTTCGATTGCCGCCTACCTCGAGCTGCTGCACCAAGAGATTGCAACCGCTCCCCTGGGGCCTCCGCTCTCCACGGTCTATTTCGGTGGCGGCACCCCCTCCCTGCTCACGCCGGCCCAGATTGGTGATCTGGTGCGGGCTTTGCGATCCAGGTTTGGCCTGGCCCCCGGGGCGGAGGTCACCCTGGAACTGGATCCGGCCAGCTTTGACCAGCAGCGGCTGGCCGGCTATCTGGCGGGGGGGATCAACCGGGTCAGCCTGGGCGGCCAGAGTTTCGACGACCAGGTGCTCTCGGACCTGGGACGGCGCCACCGGGGCGCCGATGTGCTGGAGGCGGCGCGGTGGCTGTCGGAGGCCTGCCTCGATGGGCGGCTGGCCAGTTGGAGCTTGGATTTGATCCAGGGGGTGCCCCAGGCTGTTGGGGCGGGCCTGGAGGCCTGGGCTCAGCAGCTCCAGCAGGCGATTGGCCTCCAGCCCCCCCATCTGTCGGTCTACGACCTGAGCATCGAAGCGGGCACCGTCTTTGAGTGGCGCCAGGAGCAGGGGGCCCTCGCCCTGCCGGATCCAGACCAGGGGGCAGACCTGATGGAGCTCACCTGGAGCGCCCTGGCCGCGGCCGGCTATGGCCACTACGAAATCTCCAACTTCGCCAAGCCAGGCCACGCTTCCCGCCACAACCGCGTCTACTGGAGTGGCGCCGGCTGGTGGGGCTTTGGCATGGGAGCCACCGGGTCCCCATGGGGCGAACGGGTGGCGAGGCCCCGCACCCGGGAGGCCTACGCCGCCTGGCTAGCCCAGGAGCTGGGGGAGGCTGGTATCGATGGCCGCCGCGCTGAGGCCCCAGCACGAACCCCGCCCAGGGGGCTCCCCCTCGATGAGCGGCTCATGGTGGGGCTCAGGCGCCGCGAGGGGGTGGCGATGGAGTCGTTGCTGCTTCAGCAGGGGTGGGGCCCCGAGGAGGTGGCCCGGCAGGTGGCCCAGCTGCGTCTGCGGCTGGCCGCCCCCCTGGAGGCTGGCTGGCTGGTGGTTGAAGGCCCGCGCTGGCGGTTGAGCGATCCGGCTGGTTTGGCCGTTAGCAATGGGGTGCTGCGGGAGCTGCTGGCTTGGTGGCAGGAGCACTTGGATGGCCCAGCCCCGCAATCCAGCCGCGCAGGGCTTCTGCCCCTAGGGCCCGCCCTTGGATCAAGGGCGGGCTGAACGGGGGTTGGCGGCTCGTGAGGCCGAGGAGGTCGGCGGTGACGCGCACCTGGCCGTCACAG
>CAMDSS010000153.1 GCA_945907085.1 Cyanobium sp. NIES-981
GGGCGCCTGCTGCGCGGAAGGGCTGGTGGATGCCGCCGGAATCTGTGAGCAGCTGGGCGTGCCCCACCACGTGGTGGATTTTCGGCAGCATTTCCAAGAGCAAATTGTTGATTTCTTGGTGCAGGGCTACGGCGAAGGCGTGACGCCCCTTCCCTGCTCCCGCTGCAACCGGGAGGTGAAATTTGCTCCGATGCTCGCCTGGGCGGCCAAAGAGCGGGGCCTGCAACGCATCGCCACGGGCCACTACGCCCGCGTGCGCCATGGCGATCAGAGCCCCAATGGCCGCCATCAGTTGCTGCGGGGGCTCGATTCCCGCAAGGACCAGAGCTATTTCCTCTACGACCTACCCCAGGAGGTGCTGGGCCGGTTGGTGTTCCCCTTGGGCGAACTCACCAAGGCCGACACCCGTCTGGAGGCGGCCCGCCACGGACTACGTACGGCCGAGAAACCGGAAAGTCAGGATCTCTGCCTGGCCGATCACCACGGCTCGATGAAGGCGTTTCTGGATGCCTATTTGCCGCCGCGCCAGGGGGAAATTGTGCTGGGCGATGGCACGGTGGTGGGCCAGCACGATGGCATCGAGCACTTCACGATTGGCCAGCGCAAGGGGCTGGGGGTGGCCTGGAGTGAGCCCTTGCATGTGGTGCGAATGGATGCGGCCATGAACCGGGTGGTGGTGGCCCCCCGGAGCGAGGCGGCTCGCTCGGAATGCTGCGTGGGAGCGGTGAATTGGGTCTCCATGGCCCCTCCGGATCGGCCCCTGGAGGTGGCGGTGCAGGTGCGTTACCGCAGCGCCCCCGAGCCAGCGCTGTTGACTCCCCTTCCGGCCACAGCCGTCGATACCGCCGGCGGACGGCCCCATCGCTGCCAGGTGGTGTTTACGGATGAGCAGTTTTCGATCACCCCAGGCCAGGCGGCCGTCTTCTACGACGGTGAGGTCCTCCTGGGGGGTGGGCTGATTCAACGAGACTGATCGAGTGCGCCTGATTCAGCGCGATCACCAGTAGGGATCGCTGGCCAGTTCCACCGTGAGTTCCCCGCTTGATGCTGCGGGCACCGTGGCGATGCAGGCTCGCACCATCTGGCCATTCACTTCGATTTCACAGGCGCCACAACTGCCCCCCAGGCAGCCGGTGGGAACGGGGAATCCCGCCGCCTGGGCCGCCACGAGCCAATCGGTGCCTGGCCTAACCGTGCTGCTGCGGCCATGGGGCCAATGGACCGTGATCGGGGTTGCTGGCATGGGGTTAGGTCACAAGCAGAGGACCAAGATCGACGTGCTCTTCAAAGGCATCGGCGAGGCGATCGAGCAACTGATCCCGGTGTTGGCTGTGGTGGGGTTGGCGTTCACTCAGCAACGGCAACCCTTTGCGCTGGCGCAGTTGATTGAGCCAGCGCCGCCGCCAGGGGCCGCTTTCAAACACGCCATGGAGGTAGGTGCCGGCCACCAGCCCACCCTGGTCCCCCCAGGATTGCCACCAGCCCAGGCTGGGGTCGTCAGCTAAGGGGCCGCCATGGGCGAGAGGCTCCGGATTGGCAGGGTCCAGATTGGCGATCTGATGGGGGTTGCTGACGCCGCGGTGCAGCTCAAAACCTTCCAGCTGCAGGGCTGCTTGGACCCCATGGCATGGGCTTTGGCTGCTGCCTTCGCTGGGCAGGGGCCAGAGGGCCTGGCTGCGCCGTTGGCGGAGGGCCTTGGCACCTTCAAACACGGTGCGCAGCGGTAGCAATCCCAAGCCGGCCGGGCTGGCGGAAGCGGCTCCCCCTTCGCGGCCTTCGGGATCCACGAGCTCCACACCGAGCATTTGCATGCCGCCGCAGATGCCAAAGACCTGGCCCCCTGCCGCCGCATAACGCTTCAGCTCCTGCCCGAGGCCCCTGGCCTGGAGGGCGGCCAGATCCCGCAGGGTTTGCTTGCTGCCCGGCACGATCACGGCGTCGGGCTGGCCCAAGGGCTCGCCGGGCTGGATCCAGCGCAGCTGCACGCTGGCTTCCGTTTCCAGGGGGTCGAGGTCGGAGAAGTTGCTCAGCGATGGCAGCCGCAGCACGGCGACCTCCAGTTCGGCGGTGCTTTTGCGGCCGCGGCGCTCCAACAGATCCAGGGAATCTTCTGGCGGAAAGAGCTCGTTGAGCCAGGGCATCACCCCCAGCACCGGAATGCCGGTTTCCTGTTCCAGCCAGCTGCGGCCTTGATCAAAGAGTTCCCGCCGGCCCCGGAAGCGGTTGATCAGGATCCCTTTGATCAGCGGTCGTTGCACCGGGCTGAGCAGGGCCAAGGTGCCCACGATCTGGGCAAAGACGCCCCCGCGCTCGATATCGGCCACCAGCAGGCAATGGGCCCGCAGGTATTGGGCCAGGCGCAGGTTGGTGAGATCCCGGGCCTGCAGATTCACTTCCACCGGGCTGCCAGCCCCCTCGAGCACCAGCCGCCCTTGGGGGTATTGGTTTTTCAAGGCGCCCAGGCCGCTGCGAATCGCTGCCCAGCCCGGCTTGAACCAATCGCGGTAGTAGTGCTCGGCGCGGGCGGTGCCCACCGCTTGGCCCAGGTGAATCAACTCACTGGTGCTGTCGCCCTGGGGTTTGAGCAGCACTGGATTCATGGCTACCTGGGGCTCCAGGCCCGCCGCCCAGGCCTGCAGGGCTTGGGAGTAGGCCATCTCGCCCCCGGCCTGATCCACCCAGGCATTGAGACTCATGTTTTGGCCCTTAAAGGGCAGCGGTTGCTCGCCGCGGCGCTTCAACAGCCGGCAAAGCGCCGCGGTCATCAGGGTTTTGCCCGCACCGCTGGAGGTGCCCAGCACCATCAAAGGTCTGGGTGGCTGGGTTTGGTGCTCGATCTTGCTCACAGGCGCAGGGGTCAAAGCCTTGGCCGGCGGCGGCTGATCAGGTGCCATAGGCGTTCGGCCAAGCTCGCCCCAGGGATTTCGCCGGGCCATTGGCCTAGCACCGCCCTGCCCATGGGGGTGAGGCGCACCCTGTGGGTGAGGCCTTGGCCATCCACCTCGCGCCGGAGCACGCCGAGTTGGATCAGCCAAATCCAAAGAGCTTCAGCCCGCTCGGGAGCCATGGTCCTGGTGCAGAGGCTCAGGGCATCGTTGCGGCGGCACAACTCGCCACTGCTGAGGGCCCGCTGCGCCACTTCCTCATAGAACGCCCTGCGAAAGGGCAGGCAGCGCAGGGCGTTGGCGGCCCGGCCCGTGGCCCGAGGGTCGTTGAGCAGCGCGGCAACGTTGCCCGGGTCGCGCTCTGGGGTGGCCCGTAGTTGCATAGGGAGATTCTCCCTGATCCCCCCCCCTTCCATGCTGGTACTCGCCTCAGCTTCCCCTGCGCGCCGCCGCCTGCTCGAGCAGGCCGCCATTCCCCATCGGGTGCGGGTGAGCGGGGTGGATGAGGAGGCAATCAGGGCCAGCGATCCAGCTGTTTTGGTGCAGCTGCTGGCCCAGGCTAAGGCCCAGGCCGTGGATCAGGCGCTGCAGGCCGAGGGCTCCCGCGCCGCTGCCTGGGGTGTGTTGGGTTGCGACTCGCTGTTGGTGTTTGAGGGTGAGGTGTTCGGTAAGCCCGCGGATCAGGCGGAGGCGATCGCCCGCTGGCGCCGCATGGCTGGCGGCGTGGGCGAGCTGCTGACGGGCCACTGCTTGCTGCCGGGAAACCGCTTGTTGCCGGGAAACCGCCTGCAGCTGGAAACGGTCACCACCCGGGTGCACTTTGCGGCCCTCAGTGCTGCAGAAATCGAGGCCTATGTGGCCACGGGGGAACCGTTGGCCTGCGCCGGCGGATTTGCCCTGGAGGGGCGCGGCGGCCTGGCAGTGGAGCGCCTCGAGGGCTGTTTTAGCAACGTGATCGGGTTGAGTCTGCCCCTGCTGAGGCGGTGGTTGAACCCATAAAAAAGCCCCCGCCTTGCGGCGAGGGCTGGGGGACGACAGTCGCTGAAATGAATCAGTCGAGGTCGGGCATGGCCAAGGTGGGCTCGGCCTGACGGTCGATGCCCTTTTCAAAGCCAGCAGCAGCGGCGCGGGCGCGGCCCGCATGCCAGAGGTGACCCACCAGGAAGAAGAAGGCCAACACGAATTGGGTGGAGGCCAGCCACTGGCGGATGTTCACGAAGTTCACCGAGTTGGGCTCGGTGATGATCCCGCCCACTGAGTTCAGGGAGGCGTTGGGAGCGTGGGTCATGTATTCAGCTGCCCGGCGCACTTGCCAGGGCTGAATGTCGTTTTGGAGCTTGTCGAGGCTCAGGCCGTTGGGGCCGCGCAGGGGCTCCAGCCAAGGACCACGGAAGTCCCAGAAACGCATGGTTTCACCACCAAAGATGATCTCGCCGGTGGGTGAACGCATCAGGTATTTGCCCAAACCGGTGGGGCCCATGGCCGAACCGATGTTGGCGCCGAGGCGTTGGTCACGCACCAGGAAGGTGAAGCTTTGGGCCTGGGAAGACTCGGCGTTGGTGGGGCCGTAGAACTCCGAGGGGTAGGCGGTGTTGTTGAACCAGATGTAGGCCGAGGCGATGAAGCTCATGAAGCTCAGGGCGCCGAGGCTGTAGCTCAGGTAGGCCTCACCGTTCCAGATGAAGGCGCGACGCACCCAGCCGAAGGGCTTGGTGACGGCATGCCAGATGCCACCAAAGATGCAGATCAGACCAATCCAGATGTGGCCGCCGATGATGTCTTCCATCGAGTTGACCCCGATGATCCAGCCCTCGCCACCGAAGGGGGCGCGGGTCAGATAACCGAAGATCACGCCGGGATCCAGGGTGGGGTTGGTGATGATCCGCACATCGCCACCGCCCGGGGCCCAGGTGTCGTAGACACCGCCAAAGAACATGGCCTTGAACACCAGCAGCAGCGCACCCACACCCAGCAGGATCAGGTGGTAGCCAATGATGTTGGTCATCTGGTTCTTGTCGCGCCAATCCTGGGCGAAGAACGAGGAGTAGTTCTCCAGGATTTCAGGGCCGCGCAGGGCGTGGTACAGACCGCCCAGGCCGAGCACGGCTGAGCTGATCAGGTGCAACACACCGACCACGAAGAAGGGGTAGAGGTCAACGACCTCACCACCGGGGCCGACGCCGTAGCCCAGGGTTGCCACGTGGGGGAACAGGATCAGACCCTGCTCGTACATGGGCTTGTCGAAGGTGAAGTGACTCACCTC
>CAMDSS010000154.1 GCA_945907085.1 Cyanobium sp. NIES-981
GCCAAGCCATGGCCACCCAGCTGATGGTGCTTGAAACCGACCGACCGGTGACCCTCGGCGGCCAAGACCTGGTGGCCGGTCGGTCGGTGCAGCTCAGCCGCGCCGAAGAGTTGGCCATCGGCCCAGGCGTTCGCCTGCGCATCAGCCCTGGAGGCGGCGACGCCACCGCCAATGCCGAACAACAAAGGGACCTCTGCCACCAGCAGTTGCAACAACTGCAAGGGCAACTCGGCGTCGCCAGTAGCGATGCCGCCGAACCCCTTGCCCAACGACGCCAGATCCTCGAAGCCGAGCTGAAGCGCCTGCGCCAAGCCGCTTCAGCCATTCCCTGGGCCAAACTCGATACCCAACTGGCTGAATTGGAACCCAGGCGCCTGCGCTTTGAGCAAGCCCTGGGCCGCCATGCAGAGCTGCAGGCCCAACTCCAAACCAGCCAAGACCTTCCCACCGGCCGCGATCAACTCGAAGCCTGGCTCGAGCAGCTGCGCGGGGCCAGCCAGCAGCTGGGGCGCGATCAGCAGGGTCTCGAGCACAACGTGCACCAGGCCCAACACCAGCTTGAGCAGCGCCGGGCCAGCCAAAGGGCCCTGGAAACCAGCCTGGAGCAATTGGCGGGTGGGCTCTCTGCCCTGGAAGAACGGCGCCTACTGCTCGAGCACAACCATGGCAAAGCCGAAGCCCTTGCCCACCAACTGCAAGAACTCCAAGAGCAACTGGCCCAGCACGATCAAGCCATCGAAGCCCTTGAAAACCAACGCCACCCAAACCCCCTCTCTGTCAGGGGCCCAGACGGGACAAACCTCGACCAACGCAGCCAGTTGCTGGATGCCGAAAAAGACAGCCTGCTCACCGCCAAGGGACACAACGAGCAGCTTTGTTTGAGCCTGAGCGCCATTGATCCCCAAGCCGAAGTGGCGCAACGCCAGGCTGAACTCGAAGCGACAGAAGCCGACCTCGGGCGTATTCACCAACGGGCCGATGCCTGGGCGCTCCTGCAGACGCTGTTGCATCAGGCCAGGCGGGAGATTGCCGAGCGCTACAGCGAACCTTTAGGCCAAGCCATTGGTCGCTATCTCACGGATTTAGGACCAACCCCCCAGCAGGTTTCCTTGGGCTTCGATCCCAAGGCTGGGTTTGGTGCACTGCAACTGCAGCAGGGCGAGCAGTGCTTTGAGTTTGAAGAACTCAGTGGTGGAATGCGGGAACAGTTAGCGGCGGCCCTACGGCTGGCCATGGCCGAAGTCCTGCAACCGGCCTACGACAACAGCTTGCCCCTGGTGTTTGATGACGCCTTCACCAATAGCGATCCCAAGCGCCTCTCTGGGCTGGGCGCGATGTTACGGAAGGGCAGCGAAGCTGGGATTCAAATCGTGCTCCTCTCTTGTAACCCACGGGATTACGCCCACCTGGCCGAGGAACTCGGGGACGTGGTGAGCCTCTAAGAGAGCCAAGCCATCACCTTCTGAAACCATGAAAAAAGCCCCGGCAATGCCGGGGCCCCAAACGGCATCTAAGCCGAAATCACTCTTCGTCTTCGTCGGGCGCGCCGGCGGGGATCAGACGAATCTGCTTGCGGCCGAGCTTGATTTCGAATTCATCGCCGGGCTTGAGATCGAGCATGGCGGTGTAGGCCTTGCCGATCAACAGGTTGCCATTGCCTTGAACGGTGGCCACGTAGCTGAGCTTGCGACCGCCTTTGCCAACCTTGCCAGAGCCACCCAGGTCGACGCCCTTGGCCTCGAGCAGGGCTTCATAGAAAGCGGTGAAATTGAGGCGCTCGCCTCCATCTTTCTTACCAGACACATAGCCGCAGGTACGGACGATATCCGACTTACTGACGTCACCAAGCTCTTTGACCTTGGCCAGAAGTTCAGAACCAATAAGCATTGCGTTTAGGGGTGGCCCCAGCGATTACATAGCGAAAGATACACCATCAGCTGTATTTGGGAAGTACTAACCAGCCGAATCCCCCGGAACGAATTCACCGTTCCCGGCATGCACAACTCGGAGGGGTGATAGAACGCTTCGAGTGGCATCCCCCTCGCCATGGATACGATCCGCCTGCTCCAATTCGGCGATCGCGATGCACTAGCCGAGGTGTATCACGATGCGGTCACCAGCCAGGCCGTTGGGTTGTATTCAAACGTCCAACTTCAAGCATGGGCAGACCATGGCTGGCAGAGCGACGCCATTGCCCAAGCCCTGGCCGATGGTTATGGCTTAGCCAGTTGCTCTAGCGCTGGTCAGGAGAGCATCGAAGCCTTCGGAATCCTCTGCCCCATCGATCGCCTGTCCTTGCTCTACTGCCGCGGCCGTTCCTGCCGCCAAGGTCGCAGTAGCGCCATCCTGGGAGCCCTCGAAGACCATGCCCGCGAAGCCGGATGCCGCCAATTACGCACCGAAGCCAGTCAGCTTTCTCGGCCCCTACTGACCAAGTTGGGCTGGCAGGTTGAAGCCCAGGAAGAGGTGCGATTTGCCAGGGTGTTCTTCATCCGCTGGCGCATGATCAAGCCCCTCCCCTAAGCCATGGCCGAAGCCCAACTCCAGCAATTCCTTGAGAAGGTGCGGCAACTCAATGCCTTCGTGGCCCTCAGCGAAGCCAATCCGGAAGTGCGCCAGCAACTCCAAGGCTGCAGCCAGCACCACGAGGTGGTGGATCTAGCCCGAAGCCATGGCTTTGAGATTGGCAGGCGTTGGGGAGAAGCGGCGCCCCCAAACGCCACCAGGGGGACCTCGGGGGCTGAGCGCCATGGCGACAGCAATCTGCTCTCTGGCCCCTCGCCGATCGCGGGCCTAGAAACCACCACGGTGTTACTCGAACAACCAGGCTTGCGCCTGGAGCGGATTCACTCCTGCCAATCGTCGAGCCCCCCGGACTTCTGGTACAACCAAAGCGAGCATGAATGGGTTGTCGTGCTGCAGGGCAGCGCCGAGTTGCAGTTCGCTGATGAAGCGGTGCCCCGTCAGCTCAGCCAGGGCGACTGTCTCTTGATCAGCGCCGGTCGGCGCCATCGGGTGGTGTCAACGGATCCGGCTCCGGGCTGCGTTTGGCTGGCCCTGTTCTGGCCGCCGGCTGACGCATGTTGACCGTGCGCACCAACCAAAAGGCCCCACCCAAAGCGAGCACCGCCAATCCCAAGCCGGCCAATAATTCAGGTTGGTTGTTGCCATGGGGCAACACAATCACCTTCCGGGCAACCGCCGTCATGGCGGTGAGCAGCACCAACTCAATCTGCACCACATGGCGGCGCAGGTAGGAGGTGATGTTCTGGAGCACCTCCAGGGCAATCATCAGGGTGAGGAGATCACCCAAAACCTGGTTGAGCCGCGAGGACATCCAGGGGGTGGACGGTGAGGTGAGGGCCCAACCCACTTGCCAGATCAGCTGCAGGGTCGCAGCCACCATCACCACCAACAACACCAGGCTCAGCACCTTGGCGAGCTGCTGCTCACCACGATCCATGACTTCCAAGAACTGCACGTCATTCCAAACGCGACGCAGGCGCTTCATCGGATCAGCTGGCGAGAATCAAGGTGATCGCAATCAGTTGGGGAAGACATCGAGCTGGGCCTTGGCCTTGGTGTCGCCAGGCGGATTCACCAGGCGGGTGTTGCAGGTAATCGAACCATCTGCACCCATCACGCAATTGGTGGGCTCGACTTTGGTTTCAGGTCCAACGGATGGGCCCGGGCTCCAGAGAAACCGTTGGGCCTGGGCCCGCACAGGCTGGGGCCCAACGGCAGCCAGAAGGGCAGTTGCCATCAGCAAGGCACGCAAACGCATGGAGGGAATGGGTCGTTGGCCCCACTTTGCCTGGGTCTGGGAATTAGGAGGCCTGATCCAAGCGAATTTCCTCCAGAAGCAAATCCAATTGCCCCAGGGAATCATCAAGGCTGATGCGCCCAGGGGCCGCTGAGGCTTCACCAACCGTTCCGGCTGGCCAGCCGTCTTCGTGCTGCCAAAGCTCTTCGATGCCACAAAGCTGCTGGGCCAATCCATCCAAGCCGCTGCGGCTGTAGGTGCGGTTGAGCTCCTCGAGCAGCACGGGCATGCGAATCGAACTCGCCTGCAGGGCCCGCCGCAAATCGGCCTGGGTACGACCGGTGTGGCGCAACCAATCCTTCAAGAAGGATTGGAGGTCATCCAGCTGGTCGCTGGTGAGGCTGGATCGACTGGACGTCAACATCAGGATCAAAAACCAAGCAAATCAGCGGCCAAGGGGAAACCACCGATCCAGTTTGCGTTGGGCACGAAGACGAATCTCCGGGGTGCGATGCCGGGCACAAAGACCCAACAACGTTGTTAGAGCCACCAGATCATCGCTGAAGCCCGCCGCCGGGATGAAATCAGGGATCAAATCCAGGGGCACCATCAGGTACAGCAACGCTGCAAGCACGGTGGCTTTGATCGGATAGGGGGTCTGGGGATCCAAGACCAATTCAAGGCATTCCAAGGCCGGCCGGGCCACCAGGCGACCGGCCCGGCGCAGCAAACGCAGCAACAGGGCCTCGTCGACCACGGTGCTTTCCAGCACTTCGGCTTGAAGGGGCTCAGCCTGACCAGGGGACGTCACAGGGGCAAGACCACGGATACCTCCAGCCTGACGCCTAAACGGCTTCGATCAAGCCGGTTTCAACACCCCTGCTTCGCAGCTTCACCAGCGACCGTTGCACCACCTGGCGGCAGTACTCCCGGCTGCAATCGAGCTCCCGAGCCACCTGGGCCAAGGTCCGCGACTCGTTGCCGCCATCCAAACCAAAGTGCAGCACCACCACCCGGAGCTCCTTCGCCGTCATCGTGGAGTGCTCCAGAAGCATCCACACCGAAGCCGAGCGCTCGGCCTGTTCGGCGAGTTCCATGGGAGCCATGGCATCACAGGCCACCAGATCCAGCAAGGCCGAGCCGCTGATGCTGCGCAGCTCGCAACCCAACAACTCCTCCACCTGGTCCAGGGGCATGGGCAACAGCTGGGCCAGCTGGGACGCTTTCGGCACCATGCCATTGGCCTGCAAAAAGCGGGCCCTGGCGGCCCTTAAGCGGGTGAGCTGTTCATTCACATGGGTGGGGATCCGGATGGCGCGGCTCTGGGTCGAGAGGGCCCGATTCAATCCCTG
>CAMDSS010000155.1 GCA_945907085.1 Cyanobium sp. NIES-981
AGGTCGCGGCCGAGCATCAGCTCGGGGATGGCGGCCTTCTGGATCGGTGAGGGCTCTTGGTAGCCGATATCGCTGAGGGCCTTCAGCAATTCGGGGCCGAAGCCAAAGCGCGAGAAGCCGGAGAGCTCGGCTTGGGGATTGGATTCAGCCGTTGGGGTGGCGCTGGTTTCGCTGGGCGCTGCGCTGATTTCGCTAGGGGCGCTAGAAGCTTCGCTGGAAGTGGCTACGGGATCGAGCTGGCCAGCTGCTGGATCAACAGATGGGGCCGTGTCGCTATCGATGGATGGGCGTGCGTCGTTATCGACTGCGCAGGTGAAACTGCCGCCGGTTGGAATTTCGGTCACTTGATTTCTTGGGCCTGGTGATGTCCTTCAACGCAGGCCGGCAGAAACCCAATGGAAGTGAGGATTCAACGTGCCCTTTGGATGGACTCGAGCAATCAGATGACTGCACGCCTGCGCTGAATTCAGAAAACTGCCCTGCCCTTGAAAAAGGCTGAATTCTTAACTTATCACCCTGCCCCGCTGTCCCCTGCCCGCCCGAAATCGTCGTCGAAGCGTTCGATGTCGTCTTCCCTGAGCTCGGCGCCGCGCTGGACTTCCACCAGCAACAAATCGCTCGATCCGGCGGTGGCGCGGTGCAGGGTCCCCTGGGGAATGAAGACGCTCGTTCCCGGGGTGGCCGGGATGCGGTCCCCGTCGATCTGCAGGAGTCCCTCGCCAGCCACGACCACCCAGTGCTCGGATCGGTGCCGATGCTTCTGCAGGCTGATCCGGGCACCGCTGCGGATCAACAGGCGCTTCACCAGATAGCCATCCCCATCGCCATCGCCATTCCCATTCCCCAAGTTTTCAAACCAGCCCCAAGGACGCTCGACCCGCTCCGCGGTTGGGCTTGATGGCCGGGGCATGGCTCGAGTGGTGGGGTCGTTAGCAAGCTCGCGCCTCTTGGCGGCGCTGGCAATGGTGCTTGGGGCCGCCCCTGATGCCGTGATCACGTTGAGGGTGTGATCAAGATGACCCGTTGCTTGGCCCGGGTGAGGGCGGTGTAGAGCAGCCGTTGGCTAGGTCGACCCGACTCACCCATGAGGATCCAAACCTCATCGGCTTCGCTGCCCTGGGCCTTGTGGACCGTCAGGGCAAAGGCCGGCTGGGCATCGGCCAACTGGGCGGGGTGAATGAGCAGGTGGGCTGGGCTGCCCGCGACGCTGCCGGCGACCCCAAACAGCAGGCGTTTGCTGCCTTCGCGTTCAACGACAAGACCCACATCCCCGTTGGCCAGCCCCAAATCGTTGAGGTTGCGCTGGCACAGGACCGGGGTGCCAATCGGCCAATGCTGGGGTCCGGATTGGGCCGTGGCTCCAAGTAGCTCCTGGTGGATGGCCTCCAGGCCCCAGCGCCCGCGCCGTAGGGGCGTGAGCACCAGCAGGGTTTCGAGCTCCGCCAGCAGTTGGGCGGCCAACCCAGGATCGTTTGTTGTGGTGCTTTGGCAGAGCTGCTGGAGCTGGAGCTGGCGTTGTCTCAAGCGCAGGAGCAGCCCGTCGGGCAGCCTGCGGGGGGACTGCTGCTGCCAGATGAGGTTGTCGCTCGCCCCCAGGTTGGCGAGAGCGGCCAGGGTGGCTGGGGGCAGGGCGATGGAGTCGTCCGGGGTTTCAACCAAGGTGGAGGCCACGGCGGCAATGGCCCCGTTGTTGCGGTAGGTGGTCTGGAGGCGCACCGACGCGCCCCCAAGCCTTTGGCGCTGCGCTGGCGCGTTGAGTTCCAGCAAAACAGCTCCGGCGCCGATCGGTGGCAGCTGGCCGCTGTCGCCCACCAGCACCAGCCGGCTTTCGCTGGGGAGCGCTTCAAGCAGGGCCTGCATCAGGGCGAGGTCCACCATCGAGACCTCGTCCACAACCACCAGGTCGAGGGGTAAGGGGTGCTGGCGGTTGCGGCCAAAGCGCTCACCCCGGCTTTCCAGGAGCCGGTGCAGGGTGGTGCAGGGCAGGGCTAGGGGGGCAATGGCGGCCTTGAGCCGGGCCGCGGCCTTGCCCGTGGGCGCTGCCAGTTGGATGCGGCAGTCGGGCTGTTGGTGGACCACGGCCTCCACCATGGCCAACACCGTGCTGGTCTTCCCCGTACCGGGGCCGCCTTCCAGGAGTACAAGCTGGCGTTCCAGCACGGCTTGCACGGCCATCTGTTGCTGGGGATCCAGGCGGTGCTTGGCAGCCACCGACTGGCTGAGTTCAGCGCTGGTTTGGGGGTGATCGTGGTGGGCTGGATGGGGTTTGCACGCGCGGGCCATGAGCGCTTCAAGCACCTGCTGGCGCTGGGCCCACCAGCGGCGCCACATCACCCGATCGCCCTCCACCACCAAGGGGCCATCGGTGCTATGGCCCAGGGCTGAAGCCAGGGCAGCTTCACGGTGCCCTTCGGAGGGCAGCGCTATGTCGAGGGATCCCTCCAGCAGGGCGGCCGTCAACCCTTCCACCAAGGCGCTGATTTCGGGGTTCGGCGGGCAGCCATGCAATCGGGGCAGCGCTTCCCCCAGGGCCTGAGCAAGGGAACCCATCCAGGGTGGCTGATCTGGTGTGGTCACGCGGCTCTGGCCTCCGGTGGTCTGGTGAGGGTGCGATCCAGGGCGAGCAGGCGCTCCAGGGGGGCGCTCTCGAGGAACATGCCGGGGACAACCCCGCCGCTGTTAGCCAGGGATTGGGACGCATCGCCTCCACCGGGGGCGCCGCGCAGGAACACATAGGCATAGCCCCCCAGGTCTTGTTCGGGTTTGTAGTCGGGAAGCCGCCAGCCCAGGTAGCGGTGCAGGGCTACCAGGTAGAGGTGAGCCTGCAGGGGGTAATGGTTGGCGGCCATCAGCTCGACCATGGCCGCATGCCCGTAGTGCCTGGGGCCGCAGGCCAGGGGCTGGCCCTGGTTATCCCGCTCCCCCATCCAATTGCTTTTCCAATCAGCCACCCACCAGCGGACCTGGCCATCGAGGTCCGGGGCGCGAAACACCAGATCAATGGAGCCGGTGAGGAAGCCTTCGCTCATCACGGCCAACTGCCCCAGGCTGTTGGCGTAGCTGGTGCCAAACGAGCCGCCGGGGTGGTCGGCAAAGGCTGCCTTCAGGCCCTGGGCGGTGACCCGGCCAATGGTGAGATCGAAGTTGAGTTCGTTGAGCCTCGCGTCAACGGCCAATTGGTTGAGCTGGAAGCTGCCCAGGGGGCCGCCAAAGGGGGTGGCCAGCAGTTGTTCAATCCCCAGGACCACGGCCTCGGTGTTGGTGGTGGCAATGCCTGAGCGCTGCAATTCCCGCTCCACCAGGGCGATGGTGCCAGGGGTCTGGGCGGGCTGTTGGTAGTCCAGTTGCTCGAGGATGCGGTGCAGGCAATCGCCCGCATTGGCGCCCCGGGGAAAGGTGGCCAGGGGCCCCTGCTCGCCCCATGGCTCGGGATTCGGCAACTCTTCCTTCAAGCGCGCAGGGTCGATGTCCTGTTCTGAGAGAGCTGCCTCTGCGAGATCTGTCTCCAGGCTTTGGCCATCGGTTTCTCGCCCCTCTTCCAGGGCCTCGGGGGCGGTGCCATGGTTGCCATGGGTCCAGCTGGTGTAGCTACTGCGCCCCCAGATGGTGTCGAAGCTGCGCCGGGGCACGGGGCCGCTGCTGAGGGGCGGCCTTTCGAGGTTGGTGCTTGGCAATGGGCTGCTGCTTTGCAGTGGGCTGGCTGGGGCCGTGAGGGTGGGCTCCAGCAACTCGATCGGTAAGTCCCGCCCGGCGATGTCCTGCTCCAGCAGGAGGCGCCATTCGGCATCGCTGCGCTGTTGATAGGACCCATCCGGGGCTCCTGGGTCAACCTTGGGGAGGGGTTCCTGGCTGAACAGCCAGGGGTGCAGGGGGTTGCCCTCCTGGTCGTGGGCTGGTCCCCAGGCCAGCACAAGCAGATGCATGGCCCGGGTTGCGGCCACATAGGCCAAGCGCTCCCGTTCCTCCAGTTCGGCTTGCAGCTGGTGGCGATGGGCCTGATAGCCAATGCCCCAGTGGCGGTTGAGGTGCAGATCCAGGCCGGGCTCTCCCCCTCTATGCCAGCTGGGATGCCAGCGCACACCCAGCCGCTGGGCCCCTGGCCCCTGGCCGCTGGGGGCTTGCCAGAGGTAGGGGCAAATCACCACCGGATATTCCAGGCCCTTGCTGCGGTGCACGGTCACCACCGAGACGGCCGCATCCACCACGTCGCTGTGGGGCTGGTGGGCTTCCGGCACCAGGCGATCGGGATCCAGCCGGCGTCGCCTCAGCCAATCGGCCGCGGCAGCGGGGCTGAGGTGGTCGGTGTGGAGGCACTCCTGCACCAGCTCGGCGCTTTGCTGCAGATCGGCCAGCAGCCTTCCGCCCTGGGATAGCTCGGCCAGACCCCGGGTTTGTAGCAGGCTTCCCAGGACGCCCAACAGGCCCCGGCGGGGCAATTGCTCGGCCAGCAGGCCCACCCGGCCGGCCAGCTCGCTCCAGCCCTCGGGCCCGGTTTGGGCCAGTTGGTCAGGGCTCCAGCCCAGCAGGGGCGATGCGGCCAACAGGCGCAGGCGGTTGGGGTTGGCCGGATCGGCGAGGGCATCGAGAAAGCGTTGCAAGGCTTCCGCACCCGGGCTTTCGAGCACATCTCCCTTGCTCACCAGCCGGCTGGCGATGCCCCAGTGCTCGAGGGCCTGGCGCAGGGCCTCGGCCTGGCCATGGGTGCTCACCAGCAGGCAGAGATCCCCCGCCGTGAGGGGGTGGCTTTGCTCGCCCCGTTGCAGAACGAGCCCCCGGCCGAGGAGCTGGGCGCAGTAGGCGGCAATCTGCCCGGGCAGGGCCTGCTCCAGCAGGCTGCGGCTGGGGGCCTTGGTGCCTGCGGGCCTAGATCCCCCCAGCCAGAGCAACTTGAGGGGATGCTCATCGGCGTCGAGGTTCAGCGTCCCTTTGCTGGCCTTGGCCTCCACCGGGGGCACCGCCAACTTGGATCGCCGCAGCCCAGGGGCCATTAGCCGGTTTAGGGCCTGGATCAGACCAGGGGCTGAGCGGTAGTTGTCCTGCAGACCACTGATCCCCCCATCGGCGGCGGCACAGGAGCGGGCCTGGAGATAGGTGGCCAGCTCGCCACC
>CAMDSS010000156.1 GCA_945907085.1 Cyanobium sp. NIES-981
TGAACTGCCTGGCCCAGGGGGCCTGCTCATCGAGGACCTGCCGGCCGCCGTCGAGGTCAGCGATGGCCGCATGCAGGGCCTTGATGGCCGCCACCTGCTGGGGTTGCTGGCGAAAGTTCTGCCAGCGGTCTAGGAAGCGCTCGGCGCTCATCGGCTCGGCCATGGCGACAGCTGGCGGGGTCCCTTGCTCTTGCCAGCCGCGTCAAAGTTGACCTAGGGCCAGGGGCCTGGTGGCCACCAGCCCCAGCGGCTGCCCCTAATAGGGCAGCAGGGCGAGGATCTCGGGATCAAGCTCGGGCTCAGGCAGATCCCTGATGCGCTCGATGAGGATTTCATCGGCCAAGGCTCCGAGCCTCAGGCAGGGATTGGCCGCCAGCTGGCAGCAGTAGCTGAGCTCATCCAGCAGCTCTGAGCTGAACCGGGAGAGGGATTGTTTGCGAACGATCGAGGCCATGGGGGCGGAGCGCAGGACCCAAAAACCAAGGCGGTTGGGGTCAAGGGGCCGCCCCATCCCGTCCAGTGAGGCGCAGCCGAACCAACAAACAAAAGCGGACTTGCGTAGCCCTTGAGGCCAGCCGGACAATGAAGGCTCCTGCGCGCAGCCCCACCCACAGGGAGTGAATGGTGGAGGGGTTTGCCGGATTGCAGGCTTGCTGGGTTTGGGGCTTGCTGGATTGGGTGGGTTGCTGAGTGTTGGGGCCCAGGCAATCGTTAGGCGTCAACGCCGGCAACTGTCCGACTGAGTCCAGCCCCTGGCCACAAGATGCGCGGGCGCTATGGCCGACGACCTTGCACCGCCTTGCCAGCCAGCACTGCATTTCGTGCCTGCAACCGGGCGCTCCTTTCAGCCAGCAGGGCCTGGCGAATGGCCAACTTGCCAGATTCATCGGCAGCGCAAAACGTTTGCCGCTGGGGGATGGGCATCGTTTCGAGCAAGGCCCCATCAATCGGGCAATCCCCCTGAATCAAGGGTGCTGCCAGCCGCTGGAAGCAAGCCAGGGCATTGGTAGCCTCCCAATCCGTGAGACCCCGTATTGGCTCGGGCCCCGGCAGGCCTAGGCGCAGACCGATGGCCCGGCCATGGATGACGCTTTGGCCGAGATAGGGCCAACGCAGGGATTCCAGCATTCGGGAGCGGGCCCAGGCCCCGCCATGGACGAGCTCAATCGGCCCGACCCGGCTGAACTCGATCTGGGATTGGGGGCAATCGAGCCACCAGGCCAGGGTGGCTAGATCCAGGCCAAACCCCGGGGCAGAGACCAATTTGAGCTTGGTGCTGGCTCTGTTGGCTATCTCCTGGCGGGAAATCAACAGCACTTGGGACGCCACAGCAGGGAGGGCAAAGGACCCGCTTCCCCGCCACGGCGCAGTCAAGGGGCGTCGCCGGCCTGCTGCTGACTACGGCTGATGGAGCCCGGCGCCTTGCGTCAGCCCTTGACCGCCGTGGACGCTGCGGGATCCCTGAGCCCACCTCTCAGCCAACAGCACCATGGGGCTTTGGTCCTTGAATCGAAACGGCCCCTGGCCGTGCCGTGGCCCTGGCAATAGCTGGGGACGTTGCTGGGGCCGGGCCCCGGGGTGAGCATGGGCCTGACATTGATCGAGGCGGCCAAACACGAGACGCGGGTGGAACGGCTGGCCGTGATCCGCACCTTTTCAGAAGGCCAGCTGATCCGCCGCCTGCCGTTCCGCAACCTCACCGGTGGGGCGCTGAAATTCGCCAAGGAGAAGAAGCTCCCCCGGGTTGGCTTCCGGGCGGTGAACGAGGGCTACCGGCGGGACTACGGAGCGGTGGCAAACGAAACCGAGTTCGTGCATCTATTTGGCGGTGACCTGGATGTGGACCGCTCGATTGTTGACCTCAACGGCACCGAGGCCCGGGCATCCCAGACCGAGCAGAAGGTGCGCTCGATGCGGCTGACCCTGGAGGCGGCGATCCTCAATGGCGATGCCAATTTCGATCCCCGGGCCTTTAACGGCCTGAGCAAGCGGCTTGTCCCCGGTGGTGTGCAGACGGTCGATAACGGCGGCAGCACCGTCAAGTTGACCCGGATCGAGCAACTCGTTGATGCGGTGAACGCCAACGGCGGCGAGAAGGTGCTGATCACCAGCAAGGCCGGCCGCCGCCAGATCAGTGCCGCCTGCCGCGATGTGGGCGGTGAGCTGTACCAGGTGATGGACGGCCGCCACTGGTTTGAGGACGTCGAGATCCTGGTGGTGGACCAGGACGCCAATGGCCAGGACGTGCTCGGTTTTGGCGAGGCCGGCAAAACCACCTCCTTTTACTGCTGCTCCTTTGGCGATGAGCTGATGACCGGCCTGCAGGGCCCGTTTGAAGGCCGCTACGGGATCTCGGTGCGGGATTTCGGCGAAGTGCAAGACGCCCCGGTGTTCCGCACCCGGGTGGATTGGTATGTGGGCTTTGCCGTCTGCGACGACAAGGCGGCAGCGCGGCTCTACAACATCGGCCCGGCTGTGGCTTAAGGCCAGGGCCCAGGCCCAGGCCCAGGCCCAGGCCCTAAAGCAATTTTTACCCTTTCACGCACAACTTCCCCCTTTTCACGAGAACAACCCCATGGCTCCCCTGGCGAATAGGCGCCTTGATGCCCTCACCACCCTGGTGGGCTGGATCAACAGCACCGCCACCGATCCGCTCGAGCGCACGCGCCTGAGCAATGAGGTGGTGCGGCTCACAACGCCGCTGGATGCGGCCGAGCAGCTCACCCTGGTGACATCCCACCCGGGGGCAGGCAGTCCGATCACGGTGGTGCTTGCCCTGGCGCCCCTGCTCAAGGACGGCAGTAACGGCACCTTTGTGAATGCCGCCACGGTCGTGATCCCGGCGGTGGGTGGGCTGATCGAAACGGTGATCAAACCCGCCAACTTGGTGCTGGCGGGAACTGATGGGGTGAACAGCAAGCCGCCCTGTTTGTTTTTGGCACGGGCCACGGTGTCGCCGTTCACGCCACCAGGCTGCCATGTGAGCCTCACCCACTGAGGACCCGATTGCTCCACTTAGTGGCGGCTGGTCCTCACCTGAATTGAGCCTCAGCCCTTCCCATTTTTCCCAACCTTTGCAATGAATCGATGGAGCCCACCTCTCCCCCCTGGCTAGCCCCTGAGGCCCCTGAAGCCCAACCCGAGGGGATGCTGCGAATCAGCGATGGCAAGACCTTCCAGGTGATCTGGCCGGTGCACCTGGCCGGCTGGCTGGCCCTGGGCTGGCAACTGGATTGGCCGCAGCCGGCCGGCGCCGGCCCTGCCCCTGGCCAGCAGGCCGATGGCCCCTCCGTCGCCCCCGTGATCACGGCCTTGTTGGGGGGCCCTTTCCATGCCTGGGCTGAGAAGCCCTATCGGGCCGTGCTGCAGGGCAGCGGCTTTACCCCGGACCTGAGCCTCCAGATCACCGCCTCCACCGGCGAGACGATCTCGCCTACCGATCTCACCTACGCCAATGCCACCGAGATGGCCCTTTCGCTCGATTTCCGCCTGCTCCAGGTCGCCTGTCACCTGACCGTGGTGGCGGCGATTGGCTCATTGGCCAGCCTGCCGTTCCAGGTGCAGCTGCTGGAGCCAGCCGATGCCCCCACTCCTTCTGCGCCAGCCGATCTTGACGGGATGACCAAGGCCGAGCTGCTGGCCTTTGCCCGCAAGACCTTTGGCCACAAGCTGGACAGCTCCCTCAGCAAGGCGGAAGTGCTGGCTGCTGCCAAGGCCCTGGGCCGGGGCCCTGAGGCCGCTGGGAGCGTGATTGCCCTCGATGGGGCCCAGGCGGGCCTGGGCCGTGAGCCAGAGCCCCAGCCGGGCTGGTTGCTGGGGGATGACCAGGAGGCCGAGGAGCCTGAGGCGGTGCCAGGGGTGCCGACGGATCTGTTGATTTGAGGGGCTGGGCGGCTGGCTTCTCGCCCATGCGGCCTGCAGTGGAGAGGCTGCCCCATCGAGAGCTGATTTCGCTGGATTTGGCCTGATGAAGGGGAAGAACCCAATTGAGAGAACGGTTGTCGGCAATTCAGGACAGGGAATGAGAGGAATCGATCCTCTGGTGGCCTGCAGGGCTCATTTTTCGCGCACTTGGAGAGCTCGGTCGCACCTTCCCCAGAGTTTTTGTGCGCCGTTTGTGCGCAAACGACCCCAAAAGCCCAAAAAAGAAGGGCTCCCGGAACCCCGAGAACCCTTGCGATAACTGAGATCGGGGCGACAGGATTCGAACCTGCGACCTAGTGCTCCCAAAGCACCCGCGCTACCAAGCTGCGCCACGCCCCGCTGGAACCAACATAAGCCTTCGCTGGCTTGGCTCAGGCTGCCTTCAAGAGGCGTCAGAGTCCCGGGATCTCCTTACCACCCCTGGAGCGCGCCCCGTAAGCCAGGGTTCAGGTAGCCATTTGAGGCCGTGGCCCCATTCCTTTCCGAGCAAACCATCCACCCAAGGGCGAGGAAATGCCAATAGATCCGAAAATGGAGGGAGCGATCAAAAGTGATGGATCAATCATCTCTTCAATGAACGCAAGTCCTCTTCACCCAAAAGTGGCCCATAAACACTCCTTGATATGAAAAGTGTTCGGCAGGCAGAAGAGACGATTCTTGTTTTTTAATTTCTTAAAGGCCTAATGTCCCTGAATGAAAATGGGGGCTGGGTCAAGGCCCTGCTGGGCATAGTAAGTTTTATTAATTAAAACAAGATTGATGCTCTTCGCTAAGCCGCGCAGAATAAGAAGACAATAGATAACCCTGTTGAAGCTCTTGATAGCTCGCCTTAGGTATCTTGCAGAAAAGATCAATTGTTTATGACTATGGTGAAGTATAAAGGGCAATAAAAAGCCCCGCTAATGCGAGGCAAAAATCAATGGCTCGGGGGAGACTTGAACTCCCGACCTTGGGGTTATGAATCCCACGCTCTAACCAGCTGAGCTACCGAGCCAAGACAAATCCCATCTTAAACGATCGCTTGACCAGCCCCTGGGTCGGGATTGCTTCAGGCTCGGGCTGGCAGGAAGGCCAGGGGGTTCATGGCACCGCGGCCGGGGGTACGGATCTCGAAGTGCAGGTGGGGGCCGGTGCTGTTACCGGTGCTGCCCATCAGCGAGATCACCGATCCTTG
>CAMDSS010000157.1 GCA_945907085.1 Cyanobium sp. NIES-981
CCGGTCACCACCACGGGCAAGCCATCCTGCTGGGCCAACTGGGCCCCCCTCTGCTCCCGGGCCACATCCCCCCCCAGCACCAGGATCATCTGGGGAGGGGGAGAAGCCGGCCACCACCAGCCCCGGGACAGCCACAGCAAGCCAGCGGCACCGGCCATGAGTGCCATCCGCTTCAGGGAACTTTTGCGCCTTGGCCGGCGTGGGGGTGTTCGCGCCACTGATTGACGCCCCGCTGATTGACGCCCCCCCGAGGGGCGGCGGGGGGAGTTGCGACGGGGGGTACCCACGGCCCTCAGACCTCCCCCACCGGGGAGGTGGGATAGAGGGGCAACACCGGCTGCCAGGGCGCCTCGATGCCCGCAGAGGCCGCCAGGCAGGCCAGATGCAACAACTCATCCACATCCGCAGGCAGCTCCGGGATCGCGGCCTGCTGGGGCCCGGCCGGCAACTCCGAAGCGCTCGCGTAGAGCTTGGGGGCAGCCCATTCCTCCATACCACCCCAGGCGTCGGGATTGAAGCCATGGGCGCCCGGGCCATAACAACCGGCAACCACCCCCCGGCGCGGCAAGGTCTGGACCAACCAGGTCGGCTGCTGCAGCTGCAGCCGCCGGGCAATCAGCAGAAAACTACCCACCCCATCGAGGGGCACCCCCAACTGCTCGGCCAGGGTGCGGGCCATCACCACCGTCAACCGGGTGCCCGTAAATCCCCCTGGGCCAAGGGCCACCGCCAAACGGCCAATCTGCGGCCACTGTTCGGCCGGCAACACCGCTTCCACCGCATTGAAGAGCTGGTTGGAGAGGGAACGGCCCAAGGGGAACGCCTGGCTTCGGCCCGCAGGGTTGCCAGCAAAAGCACCCTGGCCATCAAGGGAGGCCACCCCTACGCCAAGCACCTCGCTGGAGCTGTGCAAGGCCAACACCAGGCTCATGGCCGCGCTCTCATGACGGCAGCACCACCCCTGGCCTCAGGCGCTGCCAGCGGCCAGGCTCGGCAAGAAAACTGGCGCAAGCGCGCACATCCCATTCCACGCCCACTCCCCCTGCCGGTAGATCTTGCACCTGCACGTGAATTCTTGGCTCGCTGGGGCTGAAATCGGGCCCAGCGCTGAGATGGTCCACACCGTGCTGGCGTTCCACCGCGTGGTAGGCCTGACATCGGTCGACCCAGTGGCAATCCACGCAGATGCACATGCCGCCGCAGCTACACCAGAACGCCATTCTGGCGGGCCAAGTGCGCGAGCGCCTCAATCCTGCCGGCTGGCCCCTCCGCCCCGGGGCCTTTCCGGAGGGCACGGCCCTGGTGGGAGGGGCCGTGCGGGATGCCCTGCTCAACCGGCTCGGGCCGCGCCCGGATCTGGACCTGGTGGTGAGCGGTGATGCCATTGGCTTTGCCAAGGACGCCTCGCGCCGCTGGGGGGGCACCTGCGTGGTCCTGGATGCGGACCACGGCATCGCCCGGCTGGTGATTCAGGGCTGGACCATTGACCTGGCCAGCCAAGAGGGGGGCTGCCTGGAAGCGGATTTGAGGCGGCGGGATTTCACGGTCAATGCGATCGCCCTGCCCCTGGGAGAGGGCGCAAGCCTGGTGGATCCCACGGGGGGCCTGGATCACCTGCAAAGGGGCCAACTGGTGGCGGTGCAGGAAGCCAATTTGGTGGCCGATCCCCTGCGGCTGCTCCGGGGGCTGAGGCTGGCCTCGGAACTGGGCTTTGAACTGGAGCCCCAAAGTCAGGTTTGGATCGAGCACCACGCCGCCTTGCTGGGCAATGTGGCCGGCGAAAGGGTGCTGGCGGAGCTGGAGAAACTGGCGGCAGCCCCCGGGGGTCACCGCGGGCTGCAGGCCTGCCAAACCATGGGGCTGCTCAAACCCTGGGGCGCCGATCCCTTGGCCCAGACCAGCCTGCAGGAGCTTTCTGAGCCAAATGCCCGGGCCCGGGGCCTGGGCAACGAAGAGCTGGCCTGGGCCCTGCCCCTGGCCCGCCTGGCTGCCCTCTTTGGCCGGGAAGCCTTGGATGGGCTCCGCAGCAGTCGACGCCTGCAGCAGCGCTGCCACGCCCTGCGCCATTGGCAGACCGCCGGCCCCAGCGGGCAGCTCAGCGAAACCGATCAGCTGCGCTTGCACCAGGAGCTGGAGGCCGACCTCCCTGCCCTGCTCCTGTTCTGGCACGAAGCCTCGGCCCAAGCCGCCCTGGATCGCTGGCGCGATCCAGCTGATCCCCTGTTTCACCCCCGCCCCCCCGTCGACGGCAAGGCCCTGCAGGACCACCTCGCCTTGAAGCCAAGCCGGCAGGTCGGCGAGCTGCTCCACCACCTCACCCTGGAGCGGGCCTTCGGGCGGCTCCCCGCAGCCCCTGAAACCTCCCCCGAAGGAATGGCCCAGGTGTGGGACTGCGCCAAACGCTGGGGTAGAGGGAAATTCCCAGAGAAGGCGCCGTGATTAACTCACAAGTGCAATGGCTTGACGCCAGAGGTTTCCCCTCACCTTCAAGACAGACAGTATCTCCCCCCTTCTTTCCATGAGCATTCGCCTCTACGTCGGCAACCTGCCACAGACCTTTGAAGCCAAAGAGCTCGAGGCTCTGTTTACTGGCGTGGGCGAAGGGGTTCGCTTTAAGGCCGTCAACGACCGGGATACCGGGGCTTGCCGCGGCTTCGGCTTCGCCAACGTGGACAGCCAAGCCATGGCCGATGCGGTGATTGAACAGCTCAACGGCAAGGAATTCGGCGGCAACAGCCTGCGCATCGAGGTTTCGGAGCGTCGCGACTCCAACAGCGGCAGCACCGGCAGGGGTGCTCCTGGCAGCCATGCAGCCACCCCCACTGCAGCCCGCAAAGCAGTCAACAAAGTGGTGCATGCCGACAGCATCGAAACTGGGGCTCCCGATCCCCGCTGGGCTGGTGAACTGGCCAAGCTCAAGGGCCTGCTCGACAACCAAAAAGCAGCGTTCTGAGCCAGTCTTTGGCCCCAACTCTGCCGCCCTGGATTTGGCAGGGCCACAGGATCAATCTTCAACGCGGCGGTGATCCTGCCAATCCCATCAAGGTGTTGCTGATCCACGGATTTGGCGCCTCGATAGGCCATTGGCGGCACACCTTGCCATCCCTGGCAGCCCAGGCCGATGTCATTGCCATCGACTTGCTGGGTTTTGGGGCCAGCGACAAGCCCCGCTCCCGGTTGGCGGACGAGCCGATCCAGCCGGGATCCGTGCGCTACTGCTTTGATCTTTGGGCCAGACAGGTGGCCGATGCGGCCATCAGCCTGTTTGGCTTCGGCGAAACCACCGGCAGCGAGGGCCCCCCGCTGCAGCCGGCAATACCCCCCGAACTGCACCTGATCGGTAATTCGATTGGCGGCATGGTGGCCCTCACGGCAGCTCGCTTGCTGGTGCAAGAGGGCCTCCCGCCGCAACAAGTGATTTTGATCGACTGTGCCCAGCGCACCCTCGATGACAAACGGGCTGCCGAGTTACCTGGCCTCGAGCGGATCAGCCGCCCCCTCTTGAAGCAACTGGTGCGTCGACGCTGGGTGATCGCACCCCTGTTTCGGCTGCTCGCCCAACCGGGGTTCATCCGCCGGGTCCTACAGAAGGCCTACCCCAGCGGCGCCCACCTGGACGAGGAGCTCATTGCCCTCTTGCACCGCCCCAGTACCGACCCTGGTGCCACCGAGAGCTTCCGCGGCTTTGTAAACCTGTTCAGCGACTACCTGGCCCCCGAGTTGCTGGTCGACCTGGCCGTACCCGTGCGCCTGCTTTGGGGCGCAGACGACCCCTGGGAAGATCCCAAAGAAGCCCGGCGCTGGGCCGAGACCTTCCCCTGCATTCAGGAGCTTCAAGTGCTGAGCGGGCTCGGCCATTGCCCCCAGGACGAGGGCCCGGAACGGGTCAACCCGATCCTGTTGCAATGGATAGGACGGTCCCAAAACCAGACTGCGCAACGGGAAACCGGTTAATCAGCAACCTTGAGGAATCAGCGAACCTGGGAAACCAAAAAGCTGAAAGGCAAATCCATTAATTTGCCCGCCTGTGGCACGAAGGCTCTTTTATTAAAGACGTCGTAGTTGTGCTGCTCGATCACATCAAGAATTCCCCGATATAAGCGAAGGGAAGCCCAAACCGGCCAGCGGGCATCAGGCGCCAACCAGCGCACGCCTGCCTCCGATCGAGCAAACCATTGTCTGGCCCGATCCAACTGGAACTTCATCAAGGCCCGCCAATTGTCATTTAGCACACCAGACAACAATTCCGATTCAGAGTAATTAAACCGCTGGAGATCTTCCAAGGGGAGATAGATTCTGCCCCGGGCACGATCTTCACCAACATCCCGCAGGATGTTGGTGAGTTGGTTGGCGATCCCGAGCGCCACCGCCGCTTTGGAGGTATCCGGGCGATCGCTCCAGGGGGCCGTGGTGTAGGCCGCATCCAGCCCCATCACCTCCTGGGTCATCAAACCCACCGTTCCTGCCACCCGGTAGCAGTAGAGCTCCAAATCTTCGAAACTGGCGTAGCGATGCTGCTGAAGGTCCATGCGCTGGCCTTCGATCATGTCCAGGTAGGCATGGAGCGGCTGGGGGAAATGCTCAATCGTGTCGAGCATCACCAGATCCAGTCCATCGCGCACGATCCCAGAGAAGAGGTCCCGGGTGCGCTGCTCCCAACAATCCAGCCTGGCGGCAAGCTCTGCGACAGGCCGTTCTTGGGCCTCAGGGCTGTCCATCAGCTCATCGGTGCGGCGACACCAGACATAAATCGCCCAAATGGCCCGCCGTTTAGCCGGGGGCATCAACAACGTGCCCAAATAGAAGGTCTTCGCCCATTCGGCGGTTTCCGCCCGGCAGGCCTCATAGGCCTGCTCCAAGCTGGGAAGCGGGGTGGAAGCCGTAGGCACGTCAGTCAACAAGGCTGAGGGAAGCGCCGGATTCAAACCGTTGCCATGGCAGGCGCCGCTGATGCCTCAGCAGCAAGCTTGCCATCAATCGCCGCCGCGCACTGCTTGCCACTCAACACAGCCCCCTCCATCGAGGCCAGATAGCGCTGCATGGTGTAACAACCAGCCAGGAAGAAATTGGGAATCG
>CAMDSS010000158.1 GCA_945907085.1 Cyanobium sp. NIES-981
GGGAATTGGGCCGAGGATTAAGCACCCTCAGTAGCGGGGAACTGCGGGAGCTGATGGGCCGCGCGGGGGTTGAGGTGGTGCACCGCGACCAGTTGGTGATCACAAGGGGTTAGCCAAAGAGCCACCCCACCTACGATCCGGCCAGCTTCACCCTCCCCGCAGCCAAGCCCGTGATGCGCTTCAGCGAACTGCTCAGCCGACTGGGCCAGGTGACAGGGGAGACTCCGCAGCATCTCGCCAGCGATCCAGAGCTCCAGGGCGCCAATGCCCTAGACCAGGCCACCCCAGGGCAATTGAGCTTTCTAGAGCGGGGCAATGCCCTGGCCCTGGCCCTTGGAAACACAAGGGCATCGGCGGTGCTGTTGCCACCAGATCCCGACTTGCAAAAGATCGCCACCGCCCAGGGGTTGGCTTGGGTTGCCCTCAAGGATCCCCGGCTCGCCTTTGCCGAATCCCTCGACTGCCTGCACCCGCGCAAGCCCAAACCACCTGGGATTCATCCCACGGCGGTGGTGGATGCCAGCGCCACCATCGGCTCCGGTGTGCACATTGGCCCCCATGTGGTGGTGGGTGAGGCCTGCACCATCGCCGACGGCTGCACCCTCCATGCCGGAGCCGTCCTCTACGAGGACGTGCAGTTGGCCAAAGGATGCGAAATCCATTCCGGGGCCGTGCTGCACCCCGGCAGTCGTTTGGCCGCCCAGTGCGTGGTGCATTCCAACGCGGTGGTGGGCAGCGAGGGTTTTGGCTTTGTTCCCACGGCCCAGGGATGGCGAAAAATGCCCCAAACGGGCCTTGTGGTGTTGGAAGAGGCGGTGGAGGTGGGCTGCGGCACCACCATCGATCGCCCATCGGTGGGCGAAACCCGGATTGGCGCTGGCACCAAAATCGACAACCTGGTCCAGATCGGCCATGGAGTGATCACCGGCAAAGGCTGCGCCCTGGCCTCCCAGGTGGGCATTGCCGGCGGCGCCAAACTCGGCGATGGGGTGATCCGGGCCGGCCCGGTGGGCGTGGCCAACCGCGCGGTGATCGGCGCTGGCGCCATCGCCTCCTCCAAATCCGGCATCCATGGCGAAGTGGCGGCCGGTGAGGTGGTGAGTGGCTATCCCGCCATCCCAAACCGTCTGTGGTTGCGCTGTTCCGCTGCCTTCAACAAGCTCCCCGAGATGGCGAAGACCCTGCGCAAGCTGCAAGCCTCTGGGCCCAAAGCAACAAGCCAGTAGCCTCGCGGCCTGCCCTAACGCCCCGCGGCACCTGCGATGACGAGCTACCGGATCACCCTGCTTCCCGGCGACGGCATCGGCCCCGAAATCACCGCGGTGACCCGCCAGCTCCTGGATGCCGTGAGCCGGCGCCATGGCTTTGAGCTCGTCTACGACGAGCAGCCCATGGGTGGCTCAGCCATCGATGCCACCGGCGACCCTCTCCCTGCAAGCACCCTGGAAGCCTGCAAAGGCGCCGATGCGGTTCTGCTCGCTGCGATTGGCAGCCCCCAATACGACAGCTTGCCGCGCGAAAAGCGCCCGGAAACGGGCTTGCTCGGCCTCAGGGCAGGGCTTGGCCTGTTCGCCAACCTCCGGCCAGTCAAAATCATTCCGGCCCTGGTCGATGCCAGCAGCCTCAAGCGCGAGGTGATCGAGGGGGTTGACCTGATGGTGGTGCGGGAGCTCACCGGCGGCGTTTACTTCGGCACCCCCAAGGGCCGGGTGGAGGCCGATGGCCATGTGCGCGCCTTCAACACCATGGCCTACTCGGACTACGAAATCGATCGGATCGCTAAGGTGGGCTTTGATCTGGCAATCCAACGGGGGGGCCGCCTCTGCTCCGTGGACAAGGCCAACGTGCTCGATGTGAGCCAGCTCTGGCGTGATCGCGTTGAGGCCATCCATGCCGACTACCCAGCCGTGGAACTCAGCCACATGTATGTGGACAACGCGGCGATGCAACTGGTGCGCTCGCCGAAGCAATTCGACGTGTTGCTCACCAGCAACCTCTTCGGCGACATCCTGAGCGATGAGGCCGCCATGCTCACCGGTTCCATTGGCATGCTCCCCTCCGCCTCCCTGGGATCGGGCGGACCTGGACTGTTTGAACCCATCCATGGCTCCGCCCCCGACATCGCCCGCCAGGACAAGGCCAACCCGATGGCCATGGTGCTCAGCGCCGCCATGCTGCTGCGGGTCGGCCTCCAGCAAGGGGCCGCCGCCGCCGACCTCGAGGGGGCCGTCGACCGGGTGCTCGACGCCGGCTATCGGACCGGCGATCTCATGGCACCTGGCTGCACCCTGCTGGGTTGCCAGGCCATGGGCGATCAACTTTTGGCAGCGCTCTAGGCCCGCGTTGAGGAAGGGGCCAATGACCTGCCAAAATTAAGCCCAGTTTTTCTCCCCCCTGCGCCGATGTCGAAACGTCACCCGGTTGTGGCCGTTACCGGTTCCTCTGGCGCAGGAACCAGCACCGTCAAAAGGGCTTTCGAGTACATCTTCAACAGGGAAGACATCACCCCTGCTGTGATCGAGGGAGATAGCTACCACCGCTATGAGCGGGGCCCCATGAAGGAGGCCATGGCAAAGGCGGTTTCCGAGGGCAAAAAGTTCTCCCACTTCGGCCCCTGCGCCAACCTGTTCGACAAGCTTGAGGAGCTTTTCAAGACCTACGGCGAAACCGGAGGCGGCGAGAAGCGCTATTACCTGCACAGCCTTGAGGAGGCAGCCGAACACAACGGTCGGCTCAGTACCAACCTCGAGCCTGGCCAATTCACGCCATGGGAGCCGATCCAGGCGGGAACCGACCTGCTTTTCTACGAGGGTCTGCACGGCGGAGTCGTCACCAATGAGCATGACGTCGCTTCGTTGGTGGATCTTCTGATCGGTGTTGTACCGATCACCAACCTGGAATGGATCCAAAAGATTGCCCGCGACAACGCCGAGCGGGGCTATTCCGCCGAGGCCACCGTGGACACCATCCTGCGCAGGATGCCGGACTACATCAACCACATTTGTCCCCAGTTCAGCCGCACGGATATCAACTTCCAACGGGTATCAACGGTTGACACCTCAAACCCCTTCATGATTCGACCCATCCCTAGCCCGGATGAGTCGTTCGTGATCATTCACTTCAGAAAAGGGGCGCGGGAAAAATGGAGCATCGACTTCCCCTACTTGCTGAACATGATCCAAGACTCCTTCATGTCCAGCCCCACATCGATCGTTGTAGATGGCGGCAAGATGGGTTTCGCCATGGAGTTGATCCTTACCCCGATCATTCACCGGATGATCGAAGAAAAGAAGAAATAAGCCGAATACACCCATCCCCCTTAAACTGACATCACCGTAAGACAGGTGAGGACGATTTCCTTCGCCGCACCCACCCCTTCCTTCACGATTGCGGGAGCAGCTTCATCGGCTGCTCCCGTTTTGCGTTTGGATCAAATCGATAGCCAGCAGGTCCTACGGGCCGCTCGCCACGTGCTGTTTCAGTACCAGCAGCAGTGCCCTTCGGGTCGTGATCCCTTTGGCGTCGTGCTTCAGGGCGGGGTCCAGGGGCAACCGGGCCAGCAGGGCCGGGTGGTGTTTGACACCCCAATCCTGTTGCCGGACGAGCAATTCATTGCGATGGAGTGGATTCTTGGCCGCTCCAAGCGCGGTCAAGGCCCTCGCCTGCGGATGCCGAAACAACCAGCGCCGCGCCCCTGGGGAGACCTGCAGCCGTAATGGAGTCCAACCTGACGATCGTTTTACCCATCGTTGCCGCCGTTTTGGGAGCCTGCGTCGGCAGCTTCATCAATGTGGTGGCCTGGCGTCTGCCGCGCCAGGAATCGGTGGTCCTGCCGCCAAGCCACTGCCCGCGCTGCGGCACCCAGCTGCAGTGGTTTGAAAACGTACCCGTACTCGGCTGGTTGGGGCTGCGGGGCCATTGCCGCCATTGCGGGGCTCCGATTTCAGCCCGCTATCCCTTGGTGGAATTGCTGAGTGCAGGGTTATGGGTTGCCGTCACCGTGGCCACCCCCACGGCCATGGGTCCAGCTGCTGCTCCCCTCGCCTTGATCGTGGCTGGGTGGGTCCTGGTGAGTTGGCTCCTGCCCCTGGTCCTGATCGACCTCGATCACCTGTGGTTGCCGGAACCGCTCTGCCGGATCGGGCTCATCTTGGGCCTGCTGTTCACAGCGGGCTTGGGCTGGATGCAGGGTCCCGGGGTTGCCCGGGGGCTGGTTGTTCAGCACCTCCTAGCCGCCGGCCTCGGCCTGGTGGGCTTTGAGGCGGTGAGCGCCATCGCCCAGAAGGTGATGGGTCGTCCTGCCCTAGGGCTTGGCGACGCCAAGCTGGCGGCCCTGCTCGGGGCCTGGCTGGGCCCCACCGGCCTGGGGGTCGCAGTCGTGTTGGCCGTCTTTGCCGGCGCCATCATCGGCGTTTTGGGCCGGCTTAGCGGCAAGCTTGGGCGCCACCAACCCCTGCCCTTTGGACCCTTCCTGGCCGCAGGGGGCCTGGCGGTGTGGCTGGGTGGGCCCGCCGTTTGGATCCAAATCTTCAAGTTGGTGAGCTGAGCTGCCTTAAATAGGGTCAAGCAAAAAGGCACCTTCCTTCGATGTCCCTCTTCGACTGGTTCGCCGATCGCCAGAAAAATGCGCCGGTGGTGCGGGCTACCCAGGAGCCAGAAGAGGGTGATGGGCTCTGGAGCAAATGCCCTGACTGCGCTCTGGTGGTCTATCGCAAGGATCTGGTGACCAATGCCAGCGTTTGCAAAGGCTGTGGTTACCACCACCGCATTGATAGCGACGAGCGCATCCGACTCATTGCCGATGCCGGCAGCTTTGAGGAGTTGGATGCAGCCCTCGCCCCCATGGACCCCCTGGGCTTCAAGGACCGGCGCAGCTATGCCGATCGGATCCGCGACAGTCAGGAGAGCACGGGTTTGCGAGATGCCGTGATCACAGGCTTGTGCCGCACCAATGGGTTGCCCCTCGCCCTCGGGGTCATGGATTTCCGCTTCATGGGCGGCTCGATGGGTTCGGTGGTGGGCGAGAAGCTGACCCGGATGATTGAGGCAGCGACCGCGCGTCGCTATCCC
>CAMDSS010000159.1 GCA_945907085.1 Cyanobium sp. NIES-981
AGGTAGGGGGCGGGATCGATGACCGCGCCTAGATCGAAAACCCCCTGGTGGGTGGGGCTTGATTTGGCCAGTTTGTTGGCGAGCTTGGCCAGCACCTTGCTGGGGGCTATTCCCACGGCCACTGGGAGGCCCAGCTGGCGGAGCACCGTGTGGCGCAACTGTTGCCCCCAGCTGGTGAGATCGCCCCCATCGCGGGGGCGGTGCAACTGGCCGAAGGCTTCATCAATTGAGTAAATCTCCAGCTCTTCCACCCATGGCTCCAGGGTGGCCATCATGCGCTGGCTCATGTCGGCGTAGAGGGCGTAGTTGGAGCTGCGCACGATCACCCCCTGGCGCTCGAGGGCATTGCGCACCTTGAAGTAGGGCGTGCCCATGGGAATGCCGAGGGCCCGGGCTTCGGCACTGCGCGACACGATGCAGCCATCGTTGTTGGAGAGCACCACCAAGGCCCGGCCAATCACCGACGGGTCGACCACCGCTTCACAGGAGGCGTAGAAATTGTTGCCATCGATCAGCACGGTGGCCCGGCCGCTGGGTGGGCCGGTCGCCGGGTCCTTAGAGGGCATGGATGGTGTGGCTCGCGACCCCCCAGAGGCAATGGTCCAGGTCGTCGTTGAGGGGCGTGGCTGGATAGGCGGGATGGGCCGCTTCCAGGTGCCATTGGCCCTGGTGCTGCACCAGCCGTTTCAGGGTGAAGGCGCCTTCGATCACGGCCACCACAATCTTGCCGGAGCGAAATTCGAGGCTGCGATCCACGATCAGCAAATCCCCGTGCTGGATGCCGGCGCCGCGCATGGAGTCGCCGCTGACGCGCAGGAAAAAGGTGCTGCTCGGATGGCGAATCAAGGCTTCGTTGAGGTCGATCCCGGTCTCGATGTAGTCATCGGCGGGGCTGGGAAATCCCGCGGCCACGCTGTCACTGGCGAGGGGCCGCAGGCAGCGCCTGGGCTCGCTGCGGAGCGGGCCGAGGACCTCAAGCTGGATCCAGGCAGGGGCCAAGTCGTCCATCAATACCGCGCCGCAACAAGGGGGACCATCACCCGCACGCTAGTACAGATGTATTGATTTTTGGCGCTTGCTGGCTTGGCGATGGGCGGCTGGTGCTTGGCGACTGGCGGCTGGAGGGGCCACCCTGGGGGTGTTGCTTTGCTTTGGGTTCTCCTGTGCTGAAAGAGGTTGGGGGCGCTGCCCTGTTGGGTCTGTTGCCGGTGCTGTCAGCTCTGGTGGCTGTGCCAGCGGTTGTGGCGGTGCCAGCTGTTGCTGTTCCAGCTGGGGCGGCGGAGCCAGAAGCGGCGATTCGGGCCACCTATCTCTGCCAAGGGCGCTTTGATGCGGTGCGGCTGACGGCCTTGTTTTTTAACGGCGAGCCCCGCGAAGTGGTGCTGCTGCAGGGGGAGCAGGCCACCCGCCTGCCCCAGCAGCCCTCGGGTTCGGGCGCCCGTTATGGAGCCGGCAACCAGAGCTTTTGGCTGAAGGGTGATCAGGCCACCTGGCAATTCGCTGCAGGGGCGACCTATTCCTGTGGGCCTGAATCGCTGGGTGCAGCGGGGGCCGTGAAGCGGCGGTAAAGGGCTACGCCGGCACCGCCCCACGCCCCGGTCCAGAGCAGAAAGGTGATCAGGGTGCCCAGTTGGCCTCCCTCCAGTGAATAGACGCCGGATTGAATCAGGCCGGCGTCGATCAGGGAGCCACCGATGCCCCAGCCGAGCACCCAGCTGAACAAAAAGCCAATGGCCTGGAGGTTGCCGGTCATGGCCACAAGATTAGGCGGGATCGCCCTGGGGGGCCCCATAGAATTGATTTCACTGGTGTGGCGATCGTGGGTTCTGGGCGCCAGCTCCTCTCCTGGATCGCGCCAACGGGGTTGGTCTTGGTGTTGTTTTTGGTGCTGCACCTCGGCGGGGTGGCCCTGGCGGTGATCAATCCCGGCATCTTTGAGGCCTACGCCATGGCCCTGCACGCCAAGCCCTGGTTGCCCGCGGTGGAGCTGGCCCTGGCTGGGGTGGCGCTGGTGCATCTGGGCCGAACGGTGGCGAAGGTGATCGCCAATCGCCAGGCCGGTAATGACGCGGCCCTGGTGAGCCGCCGCGCCGATCCGTTGGCGGCCCTGGCGGCCCGCACGGCGCCCTGGAGCGGTGGCGTGCTGCTGGTGTTTCTGGTGGTGCACCTCAACCAACTGCGCTGGCCCAGGCCCGGGGCTGGTTTGGAATTGGCGCGCTTGGCTGAGGTGCTTGCGGCCCCCTGGGCTGTGGCGCTCTATGGGGCCGCTGGATTGGCCGTAGGCCTGCATCTGTTCCATGGCGGTGAGGCCGCCCACCGCAGCCTCGGGCTGTTGGAGCCGGCGAATGCCGGCCGGATTCGTAGGGCAACCCGCGCTTTTGCCCTGGTGGTGGGTGGGGGCTTTGCCCTGGTGCCCCTGGTGCTGGCCACCCAGGTGGTGCGATGAGCCCCCGTTCCGCCGGGTTGCCCGATCCCCGCATTCCCGCGGGCCCAATCGCCGATGCCTGGCGCCGCACCCGCGATGGCCTGCCGTTGATCAGTCCGCTGCGGAAGCGCCAACTCCAGGTGTTGGTGGTGGGCAGTGGCCTGGCCGGGGCCTCGGCGGCGGCCACCCTGGCGGAGCAGGGCTACCGGGTGAAGCTGGTCACCTTCCACGACAGCCCCCGGCGGGCCCATTCGGTGGCAGCCCAGGGCGGTATCAACGCCGCGAAGAATTACGCCAACGATGGCGACAGCATCGAGCGGCTCTTTGCCGACACGCTCAAGGGCGGTGACTTCCGGGCCCGGGAGGCCGGCTGCCACCGCCTCGCCGAAATCAGTGGCGGCATCATCGACCAGTGCGTGGCCCAGGGCGTGCCCTTCGCCCGGGAGTACGGCGGCACCCTGGCCAACCGCAACTTTGGCGGCTCCCTGGTGAGCCGCACCTTTTACGCCCGCGGTCAAACCGGCCAGCAGCTGCTCTATGGCGCCTACCAGGCCCTGATGCGCCAGGTGGCCGCCGGCCAGGTGGAGCTCCTCACCCGCCGGGACATGCTCGAGCTGGTCACGGTGGATGGGGTGGCCCGGGGCATCGTCTGCCGCCACTTGCTCACCGGTGCCCTCGAAACCCATACGGCCCATGCGGTGCTGCTGGCGAGTGGCGGCTATTCGAACGTCTACTACCTCTCCACCAACGCCCTCAAATCCAATGCCAGTGGGATTTGGGCGGCCCATCGCCAGGGGGCGTTGTTTGCCAATCCCTGCTTTACCCAGATCCATCCCACCTGCATCCCCAGTGGCGACGCCTTCCAAAGCAAGCTCACCTTGATGAGCGAGAGCCTGCGCAACGACGGCCGGGTGTGGTTACCGGCTAAGCGGGATGACCTCCGAGCGGCGGCGGCGATCCCAGAGGCGGAGCGCGATTATTTCCTCGAACGCCAATACCCGGCCTACGGAAACATGGTGCCCCGGGATGTGGCCTCCCGCCGGGCCCGGGAGCTCTGCAATGGCGGCCAGGGGGTGGGGCCGGGGGGCCGGTCGGTCTACCTGGATTTCAACGACGCCATTGCGGATCACGGCCGCGCCACGATTGCCGCGCGCTACGGCAACTTGTTTGAGATGTATGAGCGCATCACCGGCGATGACCCAATGGCTGGGCCGATGCGGATCTATCCGGCTCCCCACTACACGATGGGGGGCCTGTGGGTGGACTACCACCTGATGAGCTCGATCCCCGGCCTGTTTGTGCTGGGCGAGGCCAATTTTTCCGAACACGGTGCCAATCGTTTGGGCGCGAGTGCCCTAATGCAGGGGCTAGCCGATGGTTATTTCATTGCACCGGCCACGGTGACCGCCTGGCTGGCGGGCCACCCCACCCCGGAGATTGCACCCGACCATCCCGCCTGCCGCGAAGCCGAAGCCCGCGCCGATGGGCGCTTACAGGCCCTGCTCGCCGCGGGCGGTAGCCAGCCCGTGGATGGCTTCCACCGGGAGCTGGGCCATTTGATGATTGAGTACTGCGGCATTAGCCGCTGCGCCGAGGGCTTGCAAACGGGGTTGAAGCAGGTGGCCCTCCTCGAGGCGCGCTTTCACCAGGAGGTGCGGGTGCCAGGGGAGGCCACGGGGCCCAATGGCGAACTGGAGAAGGCCCTGCGGGTGGCCGATTTCTTCTCCCTGGCCCAGTTGATGCTGCGCGATGCCCTGGCCCGGGAGGAATCCTGCGGGGCCCATTTCCGCGAAGAGCACCAAACGCCAGAGGGGGAGGCCCTTCGCGACGATGGCAGCTTTGCCCATATCGCCGCTTGGCAGTACCAACCGGGCAGCGGCGAACCGACCCAACTAGCACGAGCGGGGGAACCCGTGCGCCACAGCGAGCCCCTGCAGTTCACGCTGATGCAGCCCAGCACCCGCAATTACCGATGAGTGGCACCCTCTCGCTCAACCTGCGGATCTGGCGGCAGGTGGGTCCCGATGGCCCAGGTCCCGATGGTCAGGGTGGCTATGGGAGCTATCGGCTGGAGCAGATCTCCAGGGATCTCTCGTTGCTGGAGGCCCTCGACGTGCTCAATGAGCAGTTGATTGGGGCCGGCGAGAGGCCGGTGACCTTTGAGCACGATTGCCGCGAGGGCATCTGCGGCAGCTGCGGCTTCTTGGTGAATGGCCAGGCCCACGGCCCCCAGCGGGCCACCACGGTGTGCCAGCTCTACCTCCGCCAATTCAAGGATGGCGACACCCTGGTGCTGGATCCCTGGCGGGCCAAGGCCTTCCCCCTGATTCAAGATTTGGCGGTGGATCGCGCCAGCTTGGATTCCCTGATTGGCGCGGGGGGCTATTGCTCGGTGAACACCGGCAATGCCCCCGAGGCCAATGGGACCTTGATCGGTAAAGACCAGGCGGCCTCAGCGTTTGACACGGCCACCTGCATTGGCTGTGGGGCCTGTGTGGCCAGTTGCCGCAATGCCTCGGCCAGCTTGTTTGTGGCCGCCAAGTTGGCCCATCTGGCCCAATTACCCCAGGGCCAACCGGAGCGGAGCCATCGGGCCCGGGCCATGCAGGCCGAGATGGA
>CAMDSS010000160.1 GCA_945907085.1 Cyanobium sp. NIES-981
ATTCACCGAGACCCAGCTCGGTGAGGGAGCAGATCATTCCGCTGCTAGGTACACCGCGTAATTCCGCCGGCTTAATCGTGAGATTCACGGCCGGCAGGGTTGCTCCCACCAGGGCCACGGGAACATGGATTCCCGCCCGCACATTGGCCGCACCGCGGACAATTTTTAGGGGTTGGGCGGCACCCACCTCCACGCTGCAGACACTGAGCTTGTCGGCATTGGGATGGGGGGCTCGATCGGCCACAAAACCCACCACCACCCCGGCCGCCTGGGCAGCCAGGTCGTCGATGGACTCCACCTCGAAGCCAGCCATGGACAGCCGCTCGGCCAGGGCATCGGGGGCAAACGCACCTTCAGGACCGCTCACAAGCTCCCGTAACCATTGGAGCGAGACCCGCATCAGCTCAAGCCGAGAATGAGGCTGGATCCTAGGGAGTGACTGGTTGGGGTCACCATCGGCAGGTATGGTGTTCCCTTGTTCTTTCGCATCGCACACGCGGCGCAACGTCCTTCATGGCTAAAAACAAGGGCGTCCGGATCGTGATCACTCTCGAGTGCACCGAATGCCGGTCCAACCCCGCCAAGCGGTCTCCTGGTGTCTCTCGCTACACCACGGAAAAAAACCGCCGCAACACCACCGAACGGCTTGAGCTGAAGAAGTTCTGCACGCATTGCAATAAGTCGACCGCCCATAAGGAAATCAAGTGATTTCTTGCGTTGCTTAGAGCGTCGTTTTGCTACCTAGCAGCCCCTTCTTCCCTCCCAACCCTTAGCTCGCTAAAGCCTGTTCCCGATGTCCAGCTCCTTCTTCAAAAAGCGCCTTTCTCCGATCAAGCCTGGCGATCCGATCGACTACAAGGACGTAGATCTCCTTAAAAAATTCATCACTGAGCGCGGCAAGATCCTTCCCCGTCGCATGACGAGCCTGACTGCCAAGCAGCAGCGCGACCTCACCAATGCCGTGAAGCGGGCCCGCATTGTCGCCCTTCTGCCCTTCGTCAATCCCGAAGGCTGAGCAAGGCCCTGGGCTCACCGGCTTTCCAACCTGGCGATCTCCTCGGCACGCTCGATGGGAAATCACCACGATTGGCGGTTCTTGTCTCCCTAACGGGAAGCAAGGCCGCCATTCTTGTTGGTGAGGCTGGAAAACGCCAGCAGCACCCCCTGCGGGAGCTCGAACTGCTCTGCCGTTTACCGGCCGGCTCCACCCCACCAACCAGCATCAAGGCGTCCCCATGGTCGCTGGATGGCCAGGCCCTTCAGTCCGCCCTACCGCGCCCGAGGGATTTTGGGGCCGCCTGGCTGCTGATGCAGGAGATGGGGGGTGCCTTGCCCCTAGCCGACTGGGTAGAGCTGGTGGCTGGTTGCGATGGGCCTGCGGTGCGAGCTGCCTGTTGGTTGTGGCTCCTGGGACCCCAACTGCTGTTTCGAAATCGCCAGGGCCAAATCGAGGCGCGGCCCAGCGATGATCTCAGGAGATTGCGCAAGGATCGCCACCGGCAGGCCTTGCTGGATCGGTTGCAAGACCAATGGCACGGATTCCTCGCCCATCGCCAGCGGATCGATCCCAGCGGCCTGGCTCCGGCAGCCCGCTCTGAGTTGGAGCTACTGGTGGCCTGGGCCAGCGGTGATGGCCAGGAGCCCCTGCCAGCTGGATTACGCCAGGCCCTACAAACCGCCCGGTGCGAGGTGGAACCCGGGGCTATCCGCCACCTGCTGGTGGATCTGGGCCAATGGGATCCCCACCAGCTGCCGTCGTTGCGCAGCACGACCTGGGACCACGGATTTAGCCCGGAACTTGAGGCCGAGGCCGAGCGGCTGCTTGCCTTGGCCGGGCAACCCATGGCTGGCGATGGGGAACGGCTCGATTTAACCCACCTCAGGGCCGTCACCATTGACGACGAAGACACCCGAGATATTGATGACGGCCTGGCGCTAGAGCTCACCGAGGTGGGGATCCAGAGAATCTGGATCCATGTGGCCGATCCGGGACGCTTGATCGAACCCGAGTCTCCCCTCGACCTCGAAGCCAGGCGCCGCAGCAGCAGTTTGTACCTCGCCCGGGGCAATCTGCCGATGTTCCCCCACCAACTCACCACGGGCCCCTTCAGCCTCAGGGCGGGAGAACGCAATGCGGCCTGGAGCATCTGGGTCGAACTCGATGCCCAAGGTGCTGTGGCGGCTTCAGGGGTACAGCGGAGTTGGGTCAAGCCCACCTATCGGTTGTCCTATCGCGATGCCGATGAGTTGATTGAGTTGGCCCCACCCCAGGAGGCCGATCTGCTCGGGCTCCATGCCTTGCTCGAGCTGCGCCGGCGTTGGCGGCAAGACCAGGGGGCCCAGCTGATGGACCAGCTGGAGGGCCGCATTCGGGTCAGTGATGGAGTCGCCGAGCTCGAGATCACAGAGCCTGGCCCATCCCGCAATTTGGTGGCCGAGGCGATGATTTTGGCTGGAGCCGTGGTCGCCGACCTCGGCAGCCGCCAGGCCATGGCATTGCCCTATCGCAACCAACTCCCGGCGACCCTGCCATCCCACGCCGAGCTTTCAGCCCTGCCGCCAGGTCCCGTGCGCCATGCGGCGATCAAGAAGTGCCTGGGCCGGGGGCTCACCAGCACGACTCCTGCCCCCCACTTCAGCCTTGGCCTCCAGGCCTACGTGCAGGCCACCTCACCAATTCGCCGCTATGGAGATCTGCTGGTCCAGCGGCAGCTCCTGGCCCATAGCCAAGGCCTGGAACCGCTGGGTGCTGATGCCATGCACGATTTGATCAACCAGATGGAGATCGGCATTCGTCAAGCCATCGCCATCAGCCGGGAAGATCAGCGCCATTGGCAGCAGGTGTGGTTTGAAGACCACAGCCAGGGGCAGTGGCAAGCGATTTTCTTGCGCTGGTTGCGACCCCAGGACCAATTGGGTTTGGTCCACGTCGAAGAGCTAGGCATGGATCTTGCTGCCGAATGCCCGGATGGCTGCCAACCCGCCCAAAACCTGGTGCTGCGGGTTCAGCTGGTCGATTCCCTCCGCGATCAATTGCGGCTTCGGGCTACCCAATAGGGCTTGGGCCCAGCGCTTCGGCTCAGGAGACAATCCGGTTGGCCCGGAGCCAAGGTCCCCAGGGATTGAGCTGGCCCATCAGGGTGACCTGGGTTGGCCCATCACACTGGCTCAGCCACTGGTTAACCCCGGGTTCCAAGGTGATCAATGGCCAGCAACCAGCTCCAGGCGCCGTTGAGGTTGAAGTTGCCAGTTCAAACGAATAACCCCCAATCCCATCGGGAATCACCCTGCCAGTCCAGCCCGTTTCTCCCGGTTCAGCGGGAGGGGCCTCGGCCGGCCTGAAACCTCCACTCGAGAGATCAAGGCCTTGGTGGCTGAGCCGCTCGGGGTTGTCCAGGATCGCCGTCTGCCTTTGGCGCCATTCGCTGTGATACCAAGGGGTATCCCAACGGGGCACCACCGCTGCAGGGGCCAGGGGATCGCCAATTAAGGCGTTTTGCAGCTGCCGAACCGATAAAGCTGCTGGGGGGCGTCCTTGCTGGACAGCGAGGGCCGCTGCGGCCCCACAGGCCTGGCCCAGGTTCAAAATCAGTGGTTGGAGGCGGGTGGCCCCATTGGCCATGTGGCTGGCACTGAAGCACTTGTCGGCCGCAAGAAAATTCTCTGTGGTGTCGCTCAACAGGGCCCCATAGGGGATCGCAAATGGGGTGCCGCTCCATCGCCCGCCCCAGCGGGTACTTTTGGGAGCTAGGGGGTAATCGTCACCGGGATAGTGGTGGTCGTTGGCGTAATTACCAATGGCAATGGAGCTGATGGCCCCGGTGGAATCCTTCGGCAGCTCGGCAATCGAGGCCCCAGGGGCCTGGGGCAGCAAGTGCTGTTCCACTACAACCTCTTGGCCCACCAGCCGGCGCCCCTCTCGCCAGTAGGGCATCAGGGCCATCGGCGAGGGTCCCTCCAGGGAGCTGCTGGCAAACGGATCGCCATAGGGCGGGAAGCAAGCACCCGTTGCCAGCCAGCCGTTGGATGCATCCTCAAGGGTTTTGGCAAAGGCCAAGCTATGGGCCTGCATGGAGCGGTAGAGGTCGGCCCGGACCGAGGCCTCCGGATCGAACAAGCCATCCAAGGGACCATGCCAATCGTTGCCCTCCAGGGGCCAATTGAGCATCACCAGGCCGCCGGGCAGGCGCCCGTAGGTGATCGTGCGTTCCAAACCAAAGTTCAGGGCCGCCTTGGGTAGGGCAGCCTGGATTGGGCTGGAACGCTCTGGGTTGGTTACGTCCGCATCCTGCCGGGGCATGCGATCGGAAACCAGTTGCCCCATCACCACCCAGGTTGGCGATTGCACCACCTGGGCCTGAAAAAACGGATTGGATTCGAGTTCGTGCTGGGGCGGGGCGCTGGGCTCTCCCCAAAGCTCCTGGGGTTCCCAACCAAAGCGATAGGGAACATCAGCTAGGGCAAAGAGATCGCCCCGATCGCTGCCATCAATCAGGACATCCAGTCCCACCTGGCAGGTCTGGGCCTGGTGCAGCACGGTGACGGCCGTCATCCTGGGACCCTGGCGCTGAAGACTCACCACCTGGGAGTGGGGCCACCAGAGCAAATTGGCTTGGGCCGCACACCAATCCCTCAAGATGGCTTCGGCCGTGGATGGCCTGTAGCCAAAACAGCTCACCCAGTTGTGGTCAAGCCCCTCCGCTTCCCTCTGGCGTAACTCCCGCAGGAAGGCTCCCCAAAGCCCCGTCTGCCAGGGACTCAACTCGTTGCCATCGGGGGCGCAGACCCCGGCAGCACTCACCATCCCCCCAAGCCAAGCCCCAGGGGTGAGCAGCAATGTCTTGGCACCGCCCCTAGCCGACTGCAGGGCTGCCGCCACCCCACCGGTTCCGCCGCCCCACACAACGACAGAGCAGTGGTCCAGCCGGGTGGAAGCCGATGCCATGGGCTTGAGCGGATTCCCCAAGATTGCCAGGCGGGGCGTCGGTAAGATCCAATTTCGGCGCAGGGCCGCTCCGGCGGCGCAGCGAGCCCTCTA
>CAMDSS010000161.1 GCA_945907085.1 Cyanobium sp. NIES-981
GCCGGTGGATTTGTGGTGTGCGGTGAACTGCTCACCCCCCTGTTGCTGGCCCCAGTGCTTCAAAACAGCCTGGGATTTCTCAAAGCCGATCCGGCCCTGCAACAGGCGGTGGCCGTCCTGGGCATGTATCTGGGTTTGATGAGCCTGCCCCTGTTGATTCTTTGGGCCCAGTTGAGGGGGAAGGCACCAAAACCGGAAGGGGGCTGGTTGCAATGGCGCTGGCGGCCTTTGGCCTCCGCCCTGCGTCAGGCCCTCACCCAGGTGCTGAAGGTGTTGCCCTTGGTCACCCTGGTGGGCTGGCTGTTTGATCAGCTGGTCAGCAAGGCAAGCGGCAGCAATCCCCTGTTGGAGCTGGTGCTCACCACCACCAATCCCTGGGCGCTGCTGTTGTTTTCGATCACCGCCATGGTGCTGGCCCCCCTGTTTGAGGAGACCCTATTTCGGGGTGTCCTGCTGCCGGTGCTTGGTCAGCGCTATGGGGGCTTCTGGGGTGTGGTGATCAGCGCCCTGGTTTTTGGGATTGCCCACCTCAGCTGGGGGGAGCTGCCAGCCCTGTTTGTGCTGGGTCTGGGCCTGGGTTGGCTCCGCCTGCAGAGCGGTCGTTTGGGCCCCAGTGTGCTGATGCACGGCCTCTGGAACGGCCTCACCTTCGCCAATTTGTTGTTGTTGGCTGGTTAAGTCGAGTCAAGGCCTTGCTGTAGGCCCTTAGGGATGGTTCACTTGCGCAGCGCAAGTTCCCAATTTTGGTTGCCTCGTTTACCTCCCAACAGGCAGCCCCCCAGGCCCCTCGCCCCCGCCGCTCCAGTCCCAGGCTGGGCCAGGTCGCTACCCCATTAGGCCAGGGCAAGCGAGCCCTCCAGCTCCTCCAGGGTTCCCTCTCAGGTCGCAAGGTTGAACGACGCTCGCCCTTGCTGGCCGGCTTCCATCGGGCAGCCGATGGCACCTTGGCTGGTCTTGGCCTTTGCATGTTGACCTTGAGTGGGCTCACTTTGCATTGGCAAACCCAATGGGGACGCAGCTACGAGCAACTGGAAGCCTCCCAGTCGCTCGGCCAGCGGATGCAGGAATCGGCTGCAGTCTTGGAGCAGCATCACCTCGGCGCCGTCAAGCGCCCTGGCCAGCTGGTGCCCACCAACAGCGAGAACCTTATTTACCTTCAATCGGTTCAGAAGAGCCCCCAGTCCCAGGCGGCGGCCCTCCTGGGCAGCATCCAAATGGCTCCGATCCGCTCCGGCTACTGATCGGCCACTGAATGGCGCCCCGACCTCCCGTACCCCCCGTTCGAGCCCGCCGCCGCACTAGCGCGCCCATGGGGCCTCGCCAGGACCATCGGGTTTTAGCGCTGCAGCCAGTGCCCGCCAGACGGCTCATCGCGGTTTATTTGTTGCTCTGCGCCGCATTGGGCGGGCTTGGCATCAGGCTCGCTTGGCTCCAATTGGTGGAGGGGGGCAACCTCGAAGCCCGGGCCCGCTCGATCCAAACCAAGTCGATTAATCCCATCGGCGAACGCCGCACGATCGTTGACCGCACCGGCAGCCTCGTGGCCCTTGATGAGGAGCGCTTCACCCTCTGGGCCCATCCCCGCTATTTCAACTTTCCAGGCGATGCCCCCCTGAAGGTTCGTCCTGCCCAAGACGTCGCCACCAAGCTGGCTGGGGTCTTGGCCGTGCCCAAGGCCACCCTGCTTTCGGCCATGGCGAGCAAGCGCAGCGGCGTCAAATTGGCCACCGATCTTGACCCCGAAACCGCTGGCCGGGTGAGGGCCCTGGGGATCAGCGGCCTGGATTTGGAGGCCTATCCCCATCGCATCTATCCCCAGGGGAGTCTCTTCGCCAATGTGGTCGGCTTTTTGAACCTCGAGCGGGTTCCCCAGGCCGGGCTCGAGCAAAGCCGCAACAGAGATCTCAAGCGCCATGAGACGCCGCTGCGCATGTTGCGGGGCGCTGATGGCACCCCCCTGCCCGCAGGCCTTTCAGCGGGCTCCCTCTATGGGGATGACCTGCGCCTGCAGCTCACCCTGGATGCCCGCCTGCAACAGGTGGCCCAACAGGCCCTCATCCAACAGGTGAAGCAATGGCATGCCAAACGCGGGGCTGCCCTGGTGATGGATGTGCGCAACGGCGAAATCCTCGCCCTCGCCTCCACCCCCACCTACAACCCCAACACCTTCTGGAAGTTCAAGCCGGGGCTGTTCCGCGAGTGGTCGGTGCAAGATCTCTATGAACCAGGCTCCACCTTCAAGCCGATCAATTTGGCGATTGCCCTGCAGGAGCGGGCCATTGATCCCAAGGGCAAGGTGATCGATAACGGCCGCCTCTCGATTGGCGGATGGCCGATCTTCAACCACGACCGTAAGGGCAATGGGCTGATTGATTTCCCCACCTTGCTTCAGGTTTCGAGCAACATCGGCATGGTTCAAGCCATGAAGCACGTCAAGCGGGATCGCTTTTGGCAATGGATGCACACTTTTGGCATCGATGCCACCCCCGACACCGACCTGCCAGGCGCCGTGGCCGGAGAGCTGAAGACCAAGGCCGATTTTGTGGGCCAACCGATCGAATCGGCGGTGGCTTCCTTCGGCCAGGGCTTCTCCCTTACGCCGTTGAAATTGCTGCAACTGCACGCCATGCTCGCCAATGGCGGTCGCTTGGTGAGCCCCCACATCACCCGGGGCCTGCGCTCCGGGGATGCCCTGGCCAGCCCAGCCCCCAACAGTGGGGTTCCCCTGCTCGATCCAGGGGTAACCCAAACGGTGATGCGCTGGATGGAGAGTGTGGTTGAAAAAGGCAGCGGCAAGGGGGCCCGCATTCCGGGGTATCGCATCGGGGGTAAGACCGGTACGGCCCAAAAGGCCGAACGGGGCGTTTATATCCAGGGGGCCCGGATCTGCAGTTTCGTGGCCCATCTCCCCATTGATGATCCCCGCTACGTGGTTCTGGTCGTCGTGGATGAACCCCAGGGCGGCAATGCCTATGGATCCACAGTGGCCGTTCCCGTGGCCAAGCAGATCATCGAGGCGTTACTGGTGCTCCAGCGCATCGCCCCGTCAGTGCCCACAAAACTTCCCATCTCCGCCAAGCCTTCTGCGGCTTCGCGCGGTTAGGGGGCCAGGGCTGGCCATTCTGTTGACGTTCCCTGGGTGCACCTCCCCTTTGTTGGCGTTCCCTCAAGCTTGGCCTGGGCAGGAGGGCTTTGCCCAAGGCACTGGCTAGCGTGACCCCAACAACGGGTCTGCCCCAACCGCACGCCGATGGCCAACCTGCTCGATCAACTCGCCGCCATGACCGTGGTGGTGGCCGACACCGGCGACATCGACGCGATCAAGCAGTTCACCCCCCGCGATGCCACCACCAATCCATCCCTGATCTTGGCCGCGGCCCAGATTCCGACCTATCAAGATCTGATCGACCGCTCCTTGAAGGAAAGTCGCGATGTGATGGGAGCCGATGCCTCTGCCGAGCAGGTGGTACGGGAGGCCTTGGATGAAATCTGCGTCACCTTTGGTAAGGAGATTCTCAAGATCGTGCCGGGTCGGGTTTCAACCGAGGTGGATGCCCGCCTCAGTTACGACACCGAAGCCACCATTGCCAAGGCCCGCAAGCTGATTGGTTTGTATCGGATGGCCGGGATTGGCACCGACCGGGTGCTGATCAAAATTGCGTCCACCTGGGAAGGCATCAAGGCAGCTGAAAAACTGGAGCGGGAGGGTATCCATTGCAACCTCACCCTGCTCTTTGGCTTTGCCCAGGCGGTGGCCTGTGCGGAAGCAGGGGTGACCCTGATTTCCCCATTTGTGGGCCGAATTCTGGACTGGTTCAAAAAAAGTACCGGTCGATCGAGTTATCCAGGTTCAGAAGATCCCGGCGTGCTTTCCGTGAGCCAGATCTTCAACTACTTCAAGACCTACGGCTACAAAACCGAGGTGATGGGGGCGAGTTTCCGCAACACCGACGAAATTATCGAGCTGGCGGGATGCGATCTGCTCACCATCTCCCCAGGCCTGCTCGACCAACTGCGGCAAACCGAGGGGGAATTGCAGCGCAAGCTCAATGCCTTTGATCCCAAGCCCACCCAGGAACAGATTCACCTCGATGAGGTGGCTTTCCGGTCGATGCTGCAGGCCGACACCATGGCAACGGAAAAGCTGGACGAGGGCATCCGAGGGTTCACCAAGGCCATCGAAACCTTGGAGGCCCAGCTCGCCCACCGCCTGGCCCAACTGGAAGGGGGCGCCGCCTTCGGCCACGCGGTGCATGAAATACTCCTGCTCAATGACCTCGATGGCGATGGCTGCATCAGCCGCGAGGAATGGTTGGGTAGCGACGCCGTCTTTGATGCCCTCGATACCGATCGGGACGGCAGGCTGATGCCCGTCGATGTGCAAGCAGGCCTGGGCGCTGCCTTGGGCTTCCCGGCCCCTTGACTTTGGTTGGGCCCTGTGGATAAAGATTTCCTTATGTCGCCTCGTAGCTGATGAATGCCCTCTACACCATGCGCGCCCTGGCCAGCACCGGTGAGGTGATCACCGTTGAAGAAGGGGAGCTGATCTTTGCCTCTGGGGAGTCGGGCAACTGCATGTTCGGCCTGCTCGAGGGGTCCGTGGAACTCAGCTGGAATGGCGACCAGGGCCAGGAGCAGATCAATGCCGGCGATGTGTTTGGCGCTGGTGCTTTGGTGACCAGCGAACACCGCCGCTATGGCAATGCCAAGGCCCTTAGCCGGTGCAGACTCTTGCGGATGAACCGCGAGAAATTCCTGTTTGCCGTGCAGGAATCCCCGATGTTTGCCATCGAGCTGCTGGGCTCGATTGATCAACGGCTGCGCCAGCTCAAGGACTGCACAAAGGGCTAGGGCCTTTTGGCTAACTCTTGCGCTGAAACAGGAGCCGCTTGATCACCCGTTGGGCGATGTCGCCGTAGCCCATGTCGCCCGAGAGGATTTGGCCAATGCGCGGGGGTGCCGTAGGGCGCTTGACCCCCAGTTGATAGCCCACCTTCGGCAGGCGATAGAAGTCCTGGGCGATGCGCT
>CAMDSS010000162.1 GCA_945907085.1 Cyanobium sp. NIES-981
GAACCCCACCCTCGCTGATTTGGTGGGGGGCATTCAGTCGGTGACCCTGGGCGACGAGGAGGCCCGCCGCCGCCGCACCCAAAAAACCGTGCTGGAGCGGGCGGCTGATCCCACCTTCCCCTTAGCGGTCGAGATGCACACCCGTCACCGCTGGTTGGTGCATCGGGATGTGGCCCGCACGGTGGATTGGTTGCTGCGGGGCCAGACCGCCCGCCCTGAGATTCGAGAAGTGGGCCCCGATGGCCTGCTCACCCGCCAGGCCGCGACTTCTCCAACCCCGTCGCCCCCAACCCTGGCCAGCCCCCAGCCCCGGGATCGCCCGGAACACCCACCGATGCCCCCTGGACGGGTTCGTCCCGCTTCGTTGCTCCTGCAGGAGGACGACGCTGGCGATGGGGCAGACCACGAGGTCGATGACGAGGCAGACCACGAGTCGTGCGCCGGCCCTGGGCTGGTCGCCTCGCCAGGCCAGAGCCTGCGGGTCTATGGCTCAGGGATCAGCCGCAGCCAGCTGGAGCAGGTGGCCCGCTCCAGGCAATTGCCGGTGGAGCTGGCCGGCAGCGTGGAGCTGGCGGATGTGGTGCTCGCTGTGCGGCAGCAGTTGGGGCGCGATCCCCACGTGCGGCGCCAGGCCCAGGAGCTCGGCATCCCGATCCTGGTGATCAAAAGCGCCGCCCTCCCCCAGGTGCAGCGGGGGCTGGAGCGGTTGTTGGCCAATCGCCAGGGCAGCTCACTGGGGGAGCCTGAGGCGGCTGGTGAATCCCAGGCCCATGGGGGCCAAGCAACGGGGTTGGACGATGCCCTGGCGGCGCTCGAGGAATGTCGACTGGCCGTGGAGCAGGTGGTCTTGCCCCAGGGCCATCCCGTGGAGCTGCTGCCCCGCAGCGGGAGGGTGCGTCAGATGCAGGCTGAACTGGCCAGTCGCTACCGGCTGCGCACGGCGGTGTTTGGCCGGGGCCCGGCCCAGTATTTGCGCGTCTTCCCTGCCTGAACCTTGAGTGGATTGGGACCTCGGTTGACGAAGGACCAGGCGCTATGGGTAACTAGCTAGGCACCGGTGAAGGCCGGTGTTGGCTGCTCCCAAAGGGCACCATTGGGTCGTCGCCAAGCGGTAAGGCAGCGGGTTTTGGTCCCGCCATTCCTAGGTTCGAATCCTAGCGACCCAGTTTTTACAAGGGTTTTCCCGTGACTACGGCAGCCCAGACGGCCCCGTTGGTGGTGTTCGATTTCGACGGTGTGCTCGTCGATGGCATGGCCGAGTACTGGTTTTCGGCACGCTTGGCGGCCCTCGCCGTTGCGCCTGGTGTGGTGTTGCCAGCCCAAGCTCCGCCGGCCTTTGCCCAGCTCAGGCCCCTCATCCACAAAGGATGGGAAATGGTGCTGATGGCCCTCGAATTGGGCCGCCCAGATTTGGATCTGCCAGCTCTGCTGGCCACCTACGACGCAGCCTTGCCCCCTGCCTTGGCTCGGTGGGGTGTTTCCGAACACGACCTGCAGCAGGCTCTCGAGCGGGAGCGCTCTGGGGCCATGGCGGCCGACCTGGGGGCCTGGTTGGGTTTGCATCGGTTTTATCCGGGGGTGATCGAGCGGCTCGGCCGTCTGGCCTCGGAGGGGGGCGACTGGGCGGTGCTCACCACCAAAGGGGGAGCCTTTGCCCAGCAATTGCTCCAGGCGGCTGGGCTTGAGCCCAGGGCCCTCTATGGCCACGAACAGGGCAGCAAAAGCGAGGTGCTGGCCCAGCTGCTCGCGGGGGCCGGCCAGGGGCGCCCGATTTGGTTTGTCGAAGACCGTCGCCCCACCCTCGAGCTCGTGCGCAGCCAGGCGGCCCTGGCCGCGGTGCGCTGCTTCTTGGTGAGCTGGGGTTACCTTGCGCCCGGCGATGGCGTGGGGCTGCCTGCGGGCATTGCTTGGCTCGAGCCCACCGCCTTTGCGGCCCCCCTGGCGCAATGGCCATAGACCGCTAGAGTACGTCAGTACTATACGCAATTGATACGCCGGCCCCCGTCGGTGGCACTTGCTTCTTAGAGGTCGCAGGATGGCGCTCTGGGGTTGATCCTGCGGAGTCCTGCCTATCCATTCCAGCGGCCCGTCCCATCGCTTCTGATTGCTGTTATGCCCGTCGATTCCAAGGCCGCTTCTGCTTCCGGCTCCTCTTCCGCTTCCAGCACGGCTGCTTCAAGTGCCGCTGACGCCCGGGCGGCTGCCGAGCGCGACAAGGCCCTCGGACTTGTGCTCAATCACATCGAGCGCAACTTTGGTAAGGGTTCGATCATGCGGCTGGGCGATGCCTCCCGCATGCGGGTGGAGACGTTCCCCACCGGAGCGCTCACCCTCGACCTCGCCTTAGGTGGCGGCTATCCCAAGGGCCGGGTTGTGGAGGTTTATGGCCCGGAGAGTTCGGGTAAAACCACGCTGACCCTGCATGCCATCGCTGAGGTTCAGAAGCGTGGAGGGGTGGCTGCCTTCGTGGATGCGGAGCACGCCCTCGACCCCGTCTATGCCGCCTCCGTTGGGGTCGACATCGAAAATCTGCTGGTCTCCCAGCCGGATACCGGCGAGATGGCCCTGGAGATCGTCGACCAGCTGGTGCGATCCGCCGCGGTGGACATTGTGGTTGTGGACTCGGTTGCTGCCCTTACCCCCCGGGCTGAAATTGAAGGCGAGATGGGCGACCTTGCGGTGGGCAGCCAGGCCCGCCTGATGAGCCAGGCCATGCGCAAAATCACAGGCAACATTGGCAAGTCCGGTTGCACGGTGATCTTTCTGAACCAGTTGCGTCAGAAAATCGGAGTCACCTACGGCAACCCCGAAACCACCACCGGTGGTAATGCCCTTAAGTTCTATGCCTCGGTGCGGCTCGACATCCGTCGCATCCAAACCCTGAAGCGCGGTACCGAGGAATACGGCATTCGGGCCAAGGTCAAGGTGGCCAAAAACAAGGTGGCCCCGCCGTTCCGGATTGCGGAGTTCGACATCCTGTTTGGCCGCGGCATCAGCACCATCGGCTGTTTGCTCGATCTCGCCGAGGAGACCGGTGTGGTGACCCGTAAGGGTGCTTGGTACAGCTACGAGGGCGACAACATTGGCCAGGGCCGTGACAACACGATCACCTGGTTGGAGCAGCACCCAGCCCAAGCGGAGGTGATTGAGCGATTGACGCGCCAGAAGCTGACCGAAGGATCTGAGGTGACGGCCAATTCCATGAAGCCCCTGGCCGCGGCGGCTAAGGCTGCGGCTGCTTCCTCCACTGCAGAGCTCGCGGCGGCTGAATCGCTAGCTGCTAGTTCGGAAAGCCCGGCATCGGTGAAGGCTTGAAGGGATTAGGCGCCGGTAACGGCGCCTTTTTCCCGCTTCGGCGCTTTGCCGCTGGTGTGCTGGGGGGTTTGCAGCACCTGGGCCACCCGTTGCAGCTCCTGGATGGCTTCGGCTCCCTCGAGCTTCACGAGCTCATGGCCATTGCGGGATTCCACCCAGCTGATGCCGAAATCGGACACCAGAAAGCGAACCATGTGGTTGTCGCCCAGGTTGGCGACAAAGGAAGCCCCTTGGCCATCGCGGCCATCACCGCAGATGTAGCAAGTGGCGGCCACATTGCTGTTTTGCAGGCTTTTGGCTAGCGCCTGGAGGCTCATCACCAGATCGTGAACGACCGATCTGTACTGCTCCGCCAATCGGGGAAACATGGGCCAATCTCACAAGCTTCCAGATCTTAGGGTTTTCTTCAGATTTAGGGCTGTAACCGTTGTGGCGGATTTACAAACTGGTTAAGCGATCTGGATCAGCGATCCGGTCTAGCCATCTGAGAGGGCCCACCAGCCGGCGGCCGGGCCAACGAAGCGCACCGTGATCCAAAACACCACGAGGGCCCCAATGCCGATCCAGGCGCCTTTGGTGCTGACCTGGACGAATTGGTCGGCCTGGTTGCGGGTCAGGGGGAACCAGGCCACCAGCCGCGGTGAGGTGTCCACCTTGTCTTTTTTGACTGTTTTGGGCGGGAGCCCCTGGATGGTGCGGCGTTTGGCTTCCCCCATGGGTCGATGCTTTGGTGTTGCCAAGGCTAGTGAGGCAAAAGCCTGCTTAAGGCCACCCAGGGTTCAAGGGCGCCCAAAACGTTTTGCCCCCAGCTGCGGCCCCTGAGTCGCCCATCCAGGATGGCGAGGCGACCGCCGCTGCGCCTGAGCCCCGACACTCCCAATTGCAGTTGGCTGAGGCCATCGGGGAGGAGCTGCTCGCGAAACCAATCGCGCCCTTGTTCGCGCAGAATCTTCACCTGGGCGGCTGTGAGCGGATCTTCCAGGCTCGCGAGCGGTAGTAGGCCCACAATCACCTGGGCTGGCAAGGGCAAGCGGTCTTGGTTGCCCAGCCACCAACTCCAACTGGCGCAGATCACGCCATTGCTTTCGGGGGCTGTGCTCTGGTGAACGACCCGGCTGCCAAATTCGGCGGCCAGGGCACTGGCGAGATCGAGGCGCAGGGCGTCATCGTTGACCAACACCACGCTTAATCCCGCTTGGCCGAGAACCAGCCGGCGGCTTTGCTCGAGCAAATGCTCGCCGTAGTGGGGGCTGTTGGGCAGGGGTTGGCGCAGCGGAGCGAACAGGGGCAGGGGGTCTGCCAAGGGCGGATCGCCCAGCGCAACGGTGACCGTTGGGGTGAGATCCAGGGGGTTGCGCTCGCCCATCTGGCCGATGAGCACACAACCCCGGCCATCGAGAAGACCAGGCAGAACCCTGTTGGGTTCGAGGGGTTGGCGGTGCAGTTGCCATTGCAACAGCTGGGGATTGACCCGGGCCCAGCTGGTCCAGGCGGAGCCGGCGGCAGCGAGCCAGGCGGGCCAGGGCTCGGGCAGGGGGCCTAGTACCTGCAGCAGGTGCCGCAAGGGCGCCTCATCTTCTGGGGCCAGGGCTACCTGCTGTTTGGGATTGCGGGGGTGGGCCAGGAGCTGCCGGCTGAGCCGTTCATGCAGGCTGAGCAGGCTGGCTTCTGCGCTGGGCTGGGCGCGCCGGAGTTGGTCCCA
>CAMDSS010000163.1 GCA_945907085.1 Cyanobium sp. NIES-981
GATCGACACCACCGCCACGGTGGCGAGCTTGTCCTGCCAGCCGGGGCCATAGGCGGCTTCCAGCATCTGGCAGGTGTGGCTCACGGTTTTGCAGCTGCTGAAGGTGATGGCATCGAGGCGTTGCTGCTCCAGGGCCGCCACAGCTGGGCTGGGTAGCCCAGCCGGACAGCGGGTTTCGTAGGCCGCCACCTCCACCACCCGGGAGCCAGCGTCGGCAAAGGCTTCGGCCAGCAGGGTGCGGCCGCCGCTTTGGACCCGCGGCAGCAGCAGCCTCAGCCCCCACCCGGAGGCGGGGAAATGCTCCAGCAGGCTGTCGGCCACAAAGGCCGGTGGGATGAAGTCGGCAGGGGCTCCCAGGGCTTCCAGCTGGGCTGCTGTTTTGCGGCCCACCGCAGCCAATTTGAGGCTCTTGGGCCGATGGGCCAGGCAGCTGCCCAGCCGCTTCAGCCGCTGCTCCACGGCCTCCACCCCATTGCCGCTCGAGAACACCAGCCAGTGGAAGTGCTCCAGCTCCGCCAAGGCGTCATCGAGGGGGCCCCATTCATCGGGCGGCCCCACCACCAGGGCGGGCAGATCCACCACCTCGGCTCCAGCGGCTTCAAACAGCCGCCTTGCGGCGCCCAGTTGGGTTTCGGCCCGGGTTACCGCAATGCGGCGACCGGCCAGGGGGAAGGTCATGGCCTAGGTCTCCAAGTTCACAAGGGTGCTCGCCTGCTGGTGCAGGGCTTGGGCCTCCTGGTTTCGGCCCTGCTGGCTGAGCAGGCCAATGGCCTGCCGGAAGCCCTCTCGGGCGCCCTCGATATCTCCAGAGAGCAGCAGGGCCACCGCCAGGTTTTGCTGGGCTTCCGCATAACTGGGATCCAGGGCCAGGGCCCGCCGATAGGCGCTGGTGGCTGCGGGCAGTTGCCCCCGTTGCCGTTCCGCAATGCCCAGGTTGTACCAGCCCAGGGCCACTTCGGGGGCCGCCCCGGTGGCCTGCTCGCACAGCTGGGCGGCGGAGCTGGCGTCGCCCGCCTCCACCAGCAAGGCAGCCAGGTTGAGTTGGGCGGCCAGGGTGAGCCGGGGCGGCAGGGGAAGCTGCAGGGCGGCTTGGTAGAGCTGGGCGGCCTGGCTGGGATCGGTCTCGGCCTGGGCGATGGCGAGGTGCAGCAGGAGTTCGTAGCGCTCGGGGTGGGCGTCCTGGGGGCAGTTGGAGAGCCCCAGCTCGAGCAGGGCCATGCCGCGCTTGCGCTTGCCCTCACTCACCTCCAGGCTGCCCAACTTGGCGCAGGCATAGGGATCGTCAGGGCGGGCGGCTAGATCGGCTTCCATGGCTTGGCGCAGCCTGGCGGCCTTGTTGCCTGCTGCCAGGAGTTCCGGGCGGTAGCCGTCGTGCAGTAGGGCGGGGATTGGGCAGTCGGCGATGCGCCACTGGGGCTCCTGGCGCAGGAGGGCCAGCACGCTGTCGTCCACCATCGAGTGGTAGGGGCGGCTCCATTGGATGGCCGGATGGCGGCGGAACAACCGGCTCACGCTGGAATAGGGGGATTGCCTGGAGCCCTGCTCCAGGCGCAGCAAATTGATCAGCAGCAGATCCGGCTGGTCCATCAGTTGCTGGAGGGGTTGCTTGGCCTCCTCCTGCAGGAGTTCATCGGCATCGAGCACCAGCACCCAATCACCCCGTACATGCTTGAGGGCCTCATTGCGGGCGGGGGCGAAATCCCCTGGCCAGACCATCTGGTGCACCGCAGCCCCCCAGCGTTCGGCGATGGCCACGGTGGCGTCGCGGGAGCCGGTGTCGAGCAGCACCATCTCATCGACAAAGCCGGCCACCGAAGCCAGGCAGCGCTCCAGCCGTTCCGCTTCATCGCGAACGATCATCGAGAGGCTGAGCCGGATAGGGCCCATCAGCTGAGCCACTCCACGGTGGCAGGGGCCAGGGGGTTGCGGAAGGGTTCAGCTGCCTCGAGGGAGCGCTGGAACTCCTTTTTTAGGCGCAGGTACCACTTCGCCTGGGTGTCGGCGCCGTCGATCAGGGTGAGGGGCGGGTTGTGGCGCAGCCCCTCCTGCTGTTGCTCCACGACCAGCCGGTCTTGATCAATAAAGCGGCGCGCCATCCGCCGGATCGGTGCCCGCAGGGGCCTCAGCCACGGCGTTGTCCAATAGATGCACTGATGCACCCGGGTGGTTTGGGCATCGATGGGGGCCAGGGTGGTGAGGGAGCAGGCGCCCCCAGTGCTGCCGCAAATCAGCTCGATCCGCACCCCCGGCAGCTCGAAGCCGATCTCGGTGCGCACCGGCATGCCGAGCAATTGGTAGGGCTTGGCGGGGTTGGGGATCTCGTGGTCGTTTTGCACAAATCCCATGCCCCGGGGCGAGAAGTGCCGGGTCTCTTTCTGGAGGGCATGGAGATCCGGTTGCTTCCACCACCAGGAGGTGTGAATGAAGGGCAAATGCACCGGGTCCATCAGTCCGATCACCGCCTGGTCAAAGTCGCACTGGAAGGTGCGCTCCACGTAGACATCGGGATCCCGATCAAAGGGTTCGGGCAGCACGCTGGCGGCCTGTTCGGGGGGCTGCGGTCGCATCGGGTGGGCGAGCCAAGCCCAGAGGAGCCCCGCCGACACCCGCGACGGCAGCACCTGGGCTCCGATGCGCTCCCCCACCCCCTGGAGGCGTTGCTCGTCGGTGAGGCAGGGAATGTGGAGGCATCGCCCGCTCTGGAGATCGAAGTTCCAGCCGTGGTATTTGCAGCGCACCTGGCCGTTTGCCACCGACCCGTAGCGCAGTGGTAGGCCCCGGTGGGGACAGCTATCCATCAGCACAAAGGGCGTGCCCGCCCGCCCGAGGAGCAGGGGCAGGCCGGCCACCTGACGGCTGATCGTGCGGTTCTCCCGCAGATCAGCCACCCGGGCCACGGGATACCAGGTGCCTGTGAGGAAGGGGGCGTTGGGGGACATCGAGGCGGGGTTTAGTCGGTGAAGCCGGTAGGGCTGGGCTGCTTGGTGGTGATGATCGCGTCCAGCACCTCCTGTTGGGCCAGGGGCATCTGGCCAGGGCTGTAGGCGGCGCTCACCCCTGGATGGAGCGCTGGCTGCAGGCTTTGCCAGAGGTAGGGGCTGCCGTACACCACCACCCCCGCCAGGCGGTGGGCTGCCTGGAGTTGGCGGATCACCTCGGCCCAGGGCTCTCCCGCACCGGCACTGCCGCGGAAGGGATTGCCCCGCACAAACAACTGCAGCAGCACGGGGCCATCGGGCAGCCGATCGAGGGCCAAGGGGGCTTGGGGATCTCCGCTCCAGGGAGAGGGGCTGCGGGCTTCGATCAGGCAGGTGGCCAGCCCGGCGGCCTCCGGAATCACCAGGGCTGGAGCCGTGAGGGGCAGGAAGGGAGCGGAGAGGGCGTTGTCGCAGCGAACCAGGTTCACCCCGCCGCCGCTGGGGATCCAGGGCCCACCATGGACCTGCAGGGTGGCTTGCATTAGCTCCAGGGCCAGGGCCCCATCGGGTTCCATTGCCCGCCCAGGCTCGGGCATTGCCTCCTCCCCCTTGGCGCTGGGGGTGGTGGAGCTGGCGGTGGTGGCCAGGGCGAGGGCCTCCCGCCGCCGTTCGGCCGAGCGCCCTAGCTGGCTTTCGCTCAGCCGCCCTGCGGCCACGGCTGCTTCGATGGCAGCCAGGGCCCCCCGGGCATCGGCCGGCATCAGCACCAGATCGGCGCCGGCTTCCAGGGCAAGCACGGCCGCTTCTCCGGCTCCGTAGCGCCCGGCGATGGCCTCCATCACCAGGGCATCGGTCACGATCAGGCCGTCAAATCCGAGCTCCCGGCGCAGCAGGCCGGTCAGCACAGGGTGAGAGAGGGTGGCTGGGCGTTCTGGATCGAGGGCGCTGAGCATCAGATGGGCAGTCATCACGGCGGCCACCCCTTCGGCGATCACGGCCTGAAAAGGGGGCAGCTCCACGGCATCGAGCCGTTCTCGGTTGTGGCCGATCACGGGCAGTTCCAGGTGGGAATCGACGCTGGTGTCGCCGTGGCCGGGGAAGTGTTTGGCGCAGGCCAGCACGCCCGTTGCCTGCACCCCCCGGGTGAAGGCTGCCGCCAGGTCGCTGGCCGTTTGCGGCGTCTCCCCCCAGGCCCGCACGTTGATCACTGGGTTGGCGGGGTTGTTGTTCACATCACACACGGGTCCCAGTACCCAGTTCAGCCCGAGGGCGCGGGCATCCAGGCCGGTGCAGCGGCCGTAGCGCTCGGCCAGGGCCACGGCCCGCTTCGGATCGCTGCGGTGCAGTTGACCCAGGGCTAAGGGTGGAACGAGCCAGGTGGCCCCCTCAAAACGCTGGCCCACCCCCTCCTCCACATCGGCGCAGAGCAGCAGGGGCTGGCCGGCCCAGTGGCGCAATTGTTGGGTGCGCAACCCCACCTCGGCGCAGCTGCCCCCCAGCAGGATTACGCCGCCAACGCCAAGTTCCAGCAAGCTTTTGAGCTCGGCGTTGGCCAGTTCCCAGCGGGGATAGCGGCGCTGGTGATCCCCCAGAAATCCGCTGGCGCGCACCACCAGGAGTTCGGCGATCAGCCGCCCCAGGTCAGAACTCACTGCCTTCTGGGGGTTCCCCTTTCTCCTGGCGCGCCTCTTCGAGCTTGTTCAACAGGCCGAGCACGTTGGTGCCCCGCTCCAATCCCCGATCCAGCACAAACAGCAGGTCGGGGGTGCGGCGCATTTTGAGCCGCCGGCTTAGCTCGCCCTTCACAAACGGTGAGGCTGATTTCAGGCCAGCCATCGCTTCGCTGCGGTCCTCCTCGCTGCCGAAGATGCTCACGAAAATCTTGCAATGCTGCAGATCGCCAGCCACCTCGACGTTGGTGACACTCACCATCCCCAGGCTGACCCGTTCATCTTTGATGCCACCAACGAGCATCTCGCTAATTTCGCGGCGGATCATGGAGGCCACGCGCTCCACCCTGCGGCTCTGGGCCATGGCTACG
>CAMDSS010000164.1 GCA_945907085.1 Cyanobium sp. NIES-981
ACCATCTGGGCATTCACGGCCGCTGCCCCCAGCAGATCGATGCCCGGTAGCGGCGTCACCGCCAAGACCCCCGCACCGATCCACATGTAGCGATCCACGATGGTTTCGGCGTCGCTGCGCCGTTGCTTGGCCAGTAGGGAGCGACTGGCTTCGCCCAGTTGAAGGCACTGCAGGAGAAGGTTGTCGGCGATCAATTCCTCGCCATCGGCATGCAACACCGAGGCAATCCGGCGGAGCAAGGCTTCCACTTCTGGGTTGGGTTGGAGGGGAAGGGAGCCAGGCATGGGAATGGTTTGGGGCGCCGCACTGGCTGGGATCACGTCGTCCGGGGCAATCGTGCCGCGGGTCCGTTCCCTGAGCAGGTTGAGCAGCCGTTGCTCTTCCTGTTCGCCCCGGAGATCGCACTTGTTCAGCACCAACATCAGCCGTTTGCCCAAGGCCGCCAGCGCCTCAAACACCTCCATCTCTGCAGCGCGTAAATCCCCATCCACCACCAGTAGCAACAGGTCGGCGCGGCTGGCTTGCTCCCGGGCAAGCTGCTCGCGATCCTCGCCGCCGGCCCCGCCCTCCAAAATCCCCGGCGTATCTACCAGCCAAACGCCCCGCTGCAGACCCTTGAGCCGGAGGCGATAGCGCTCGGTTTTGGAGGTGGACCCCATCGCGGCGTTCACCTCACCCACCAATTGCTTCAAGAGTGACCTGATCAGGGAGGTTTTTCCGGCCGATCCGGTGCCAAACAGCACAATCACCAGATCGCCCCGTTCCAATTCAGCCTGCATGCGGTCCCTTTCCTGGCGCAGGGCTTCCCGCTCGACGGCGTCTCGAACCCGCTCGAGGGTTTGGTCGATGGCGGCCAAATTTTGCTGGGCGGCTTCCCGTCGGTTATGGGGTGCTTCCGGAGCCGCAGTTGGAGCCTGGGGGGATCGGTTGGCCACCCCTGCCCGAATCCAGGGCCAGGCCAATTGGACCAGGAATAGGGCAGCGCCGGCAAAGATCACAAACACCACGGGCCCCACCAATCCGTAGGGCAACACCGTGCTGAGCTGCCACACCAGCTGGTTGAACAGCTGCAGCACCATCCCCAAGCCGATCAGACCCAGCAGGGCCAGACCGCCAACCAACCAAAGGCGGGTACGCAGGTTCAAGGGGTTAGGGATTGGTTGCTCGGATGATCTCGCCCCAGAGCCCTGCGGCAAGGGCACTGGAGGCTTGGGTGGGGCTGTTGTCGTCATTGCCAAGCCAGATGCCGATCACCCAGTGGCGCTTCGGGTCGTAACCGATGAACAGCAGGTCACGACCGCCATTGGTGGTGCCTGTTTTCCCACCTTCTTGGCCTCCCAGGTAGGCGGGCGTTCCGGTGCCCCGTTGCACCACGGTCCGCAGCAGTTGTTGCATGGTCTGGGCTTGGGCCACCGTGGCGATGCGACGGCCTGGGGCGCTGGTTCGTTGGGGACTTCCAGCGGGCTTGCACTGCTCGACCGTTCCTCCCGTGCAGGCTTCCGCATCGGTGAGCCGGCGGATCGTGGTTGGGGCATGCCATACCCCGTTGTTGGCGATGGCCCCATAGGCAGCGGTGAGTTCCACCAGGTTCACTTCGCTCTGGCCCAGTACCAGGCCAGGCACCGGTGCCATGGGGCTGGTGATGCCGAGATCCAGGGCCTTCTGAACCACGGCTTCCAGGCCGACGCGCTGGCCCAGGCGCAAGGCGGCGGTGTTGCTGCTGCTGGCAAAGGCAGAGCTGAGGCTGAGCCTGCCCCTGCAGTCGGAGCCGTAGAACTGACCCCGCCACAGCAGCGGTGAACAGCTGATCGAATCTCCCGGTTTGGCACCCTTTTCCACGGCGACCAGATAGGGAAACAGCTTGAAGGTGCTTCCCGGTTGCCTGAGGGCCATCGAAGCCCGATTGAACTGACTTTGGCGGTAATCGCGGCCACCGGCAATGGCCAGGATTCCACCGTTACGGCTATCCAATGCCACCACGGCCCCCTCTTGAAGTCCTAGGCCCCGGCCTGCTGCCAGCCGTTGCCGCAGCAGCTGTTCAATCTGGGTTTGCAGGGTGGGGTTGAGGTAGGTGTCGATGAGGAAATTTCCCTCCGAGGCCACACTGCTGCCGACGGCTTGTTCGAGATCCCGACGCACCTGATCGGTGTAAAAGGGAGCCCCTTTGCGTTGTTGAGCGGCCTTGCAGGCATTGGGGGCAAGTTGGATGGCGCTGCGCCTGGCTTGGCGGGCCTGGTCGTCGCTGATGCGACCGGTGTCGGCCATCTTGGCCAGCACGCTGTTGCGAGCTTCCAGGGCGGCGCCTGGATCGAAACAGGGGTCATAGCCGTTTGGTGATGGAAGCAGGCCCACCAAGAGGGCGGCTTCCGGCAGCGTGAGCGTTGAAGCCGGGCGGCCGAAGTAATGGCGTGAGGCGTCTTCAAAGCCCCAGCCCACCCCCATATACACCCGGTTGAGATAACTCAACAGCACATCCCTTTTGCTGAACCGGGCTTCGATTTGCAGGGCCACCAGCAATTCCCGCCACTTGCGCTCCAGGGTTTCCCCCTGGCCAACCTGGTCGGGATAGAGGGTGCGGGCCAGTTGCTGGGTCAAGGTGCTGCCCCCTTCCAGCACGCGACCCCCCACCAGGTTGGTGAGTAGGGCCCGGGCGGTGCCTACCGGATCGACCCCGGGATGCCACCAGAAGCGGCTGTCCTCGCTCGCCAATAGGGCATCGATCAAGACCGCCGGGTAATGGCGCAAGCCATTGGGTTCGTGGTGCCGCAGGGCATCCACGGAGGTGATCGGTTTGCCCGCTTGGTCGTAGAGCACCAGGGGCCCCCGCACACTGGCCAGGCTGCCCCGGATTGGCGATTGGGTCACCGAGATGCCAAGCACCAGTAAGCCACTGGCAGCCACGGTGGCCAGGCCGAGGCTGGCTGAGCGCACCAGCTTGTGGAGTTTGGGGATCGGCCGAATTTGGAAATCCAGCTCTGGCAGCCCGGCCTGCTGGCTGGGGCCAAAGCGAACGTTGTCGCCGTCGCTCAGCAGCAACTGGCGGATGCGTCGCCCCTGCCACCACAGGCCATTGGTCGAGGCCTGGTCAGTGAGCAGCCAGTTGGGGCCCCGTTGTTCGAGCAGGGCGTGGTGGCGACTAACGGCGCTGTGGACGATTTTGATCTGACAATCGCTATCGCGACCGATCTGATAAGCACCGCCATGGAGGGGCACCACCCTGGGCGGCTGGCCTGGCAGGTGCACCAGCACCTGCATCTGGGCGGGCTGGATCAGCCGCCGCCAACGACGGCCTAGGGCCTCAAGCGCTGCGCTTGCCATAGCCCCTCACCAGATCGATCGCAAAACACAGCACCGCCAGATTGATGGCCACATCGGCCCCATTGAAGATTGGAAAGTCGATCGGCACCAAGGCCACGAAATCGACCACGGCCCCAGAGCGCCATCGATCCAGGCCATTGCCAATGGCACCACCCAGCACCAAGGCCAGGCCGAGTTGGCGGGCCAGCGATAGGGGCCCCTGGCGTTCCAGCCAAACCACAACAGCGATGGCCACCGCCAGGCTGACCAAGCCCAGGGCCTGGGGGGAGCCCCTGAACAGGCTGAAGGCTGCCCCGGTATTGGTGGTGAGCTGGAAGTGAACCAGCCCTGGCAGCCAAACCCTTAAGCCGTAGGCCGGCAGATGGGTAATAGCCCAATGCTTGCTGAGTTGGTCCAGCAAAACCACCAGGCCTGCCAGCCCGTAGATCAACGAACGGGAGCGCTTCACGGCTCCACCAACACCAAACGCCGCAGGGGAAGGGCCACAACGGCCACCGCGCAAATCAACAGCAGCTGGGGGATTAGGGGCGCCAGGGTGTAGCTCACCAGCAAGGGGCCCAGGTTCGATCTCCACTGCCCCACCAGGGCCCCAAGCAACAGGTTGGCTACGCCGCACAGCTGCATCACGCCAAGGCCCACGGCGCAGGAGGCCGCGAGGCCAATCAAGCTGCCCATGCCCGTTTGCCTGGCCAGCTTGCCCGTGATCCAAGCGGCCGGCAGGAAGCCGGCCAGATAGCCAAAGCCAGGATTGAACAAATAGCCAGCGCCCCCGCCCCCGTGGAACACCGGCAGTTGGAACAGCCCCAGGCTGAGGTAGGCCACCGCTGCCAACATGGCGCTGCGGGGGCCGCAGACCAGGGCTGTGAGCAGTAGGGCCGGCACCTGGAGGGTGATCGGCAAATTGGTTAAGCCCAGGCCGGTGGGGCTGGGCCAGGGCACGGCCGCCTGGATTAGCCCCCCCACCAAAATCAGCAATAGGCCGGCAATGGCGCCGCTCCAGATGGCTATGGCCCTCACCGACTTCCCCCTTGGCTGGCAGTCAGTTTGGCCCCTGCTCGGGCTTCGGCCATTAGGTTCGGCCCATTCCTTCGGGTCACGCAGCGATTGGCCATGCCAGATAGCCCTTGGTCGATTGGAGATGCGGTGGCTTTGATCGCCCGGCCCCGCTACCTGAAATCAGCCGATCCGATGCCCATGCTTCGCCCCCCCGATCTCGTCGATCCCTCGGAACTCGGCGAGGTGGTTGGCCTGAAGGCCCTCGACCAGGTGGCCGTGAAATTTCGTCGCGGCACCTTTCTCTTTGACGCCGCTGATCTTGAAGCCGCCGAGCTTCAAGCTGGCGGTAACTGAGTTAGGTCCGCCAGCTGGCCCAGGCATCGCTGGCCCTGGTGATGGCATCGGCCGGACCACACACACTCAGGGCTGGTTGCTGGAGCCAGCGCTGGGCCGCTCCGACCAGGTCGGCGGGGGTTAATTGGTGGGCCAAATCCAGGGTGGCTTCGATGTAGTTCGCACCCAGGCCATGGCCGAGGACCAGGGCCTGGCGATCGGCAATTTGGCCGCAGGTTTGGCGCCCCATGGCGTCCTGGCCGATGTATTTGGCTTTGGCCAACGCCAACGCCGCTTGATCCAGGGGCGT
>CAMDSS010000165.1 GCA_945907085.1 Cyanobium sp. NIES-981
AGTTGTTTGCGAAGTTTGGCGTGATCCAGGTTCTTGCCAATCAGCACGATCTGGTTCTTGCGTTCGCTGCTCGGCCATTCCGAGTCGTCGATGGAGAAGCGCTTGCCGGCCAGGTGGAACACGTGGCGGCGCTCGCTTTCGTTGAACCAGAGAATTCCTTTGGCTCGGAACACCGAAGCGGGCACCAGATTGTCCAGAAAGTTCTGGAATTTGCGCAGGGCAAAGGGGCCTTCGGCCGCAAACGACAGCGACGTAAAGCCTTCAATGGCGAGGTGATCAGGGCCTTGGTGCTCAGCGTGATCATGGCCGTGAGCATGGCCGTGGTCATTGGAGTGGCCGTGATCGTGGGAATGCCCGTGGCTGTGCCCGTGATCGTGCCCGTGATCCTCGTGTTCGCAGTGGCCATGGTCATGGTCGCAATTCTCATGGCTCTGTTGGGCCACGACTTTGTCGCTTTCGAACAACCCCACGCTCAGCAATAGGGGTAAGGGAACTTCCCCTTTCACGGCTCGCAAAATCCGGGCATCGGTTTTGATCGCGCGCAGCTGGTCTTCTAGGGCTGCCAGCTGCTCTTCCTCCACCAGATCGCATTTGTTGAGGAGCAGGATGTCGCTGTAGACGATCTGGGCCCGGGCTACCTCGCCTTCCAAGATCTCATCGCTGAAGTTTTCGGCATCAACCAGGGTGATGATCGAATCCAGGCGGGTTTGGTCGCGCAGATCGCTGCCGAGGAAGGTCATGGCCACCGGCAGGGGATCGGCCAACCCCGTGGTCTCGACCACGAGGTAGTCGACGGGCTCTGGGCGATCGAGGATCCGATAGACGGCCTCGAGCAATTCCCCATTGATTGAGCAACAGATGCAACCGTTACTCAGTTCCACCATGTCCTCGCCGGTGGCGACCACCAGGTCGTTGTCGATGCCGATTTCGCCAAATTCATTCACCAGAACGGCCGTTTTGACCCCGTTCTGATTGCTGAGGATGTGGTTCAACAGGGTGGTTTTACCGGCCCCCAAAAAGCCGGTGAGGATGGTCACCGGTAGCCCGCTAGGGGCCTGGTCCATCGCAGCAGTGGCGATGGAGCCGGTTTGGTTTTCAGTGCTCTTGCTCATCGGTCACTGAACTGGAATGGGGCCAGCCTAGGAATTGATGGTGGGCCGCACTTTGTGGGCTAGAAGCGGAAGCTGGTTTTCACCAGGGCGCCGAACTGATTGGCCCCGCCTTCACTCCCCTGGGGATTGTTCAAGTAGAAGACCGCCGGGGTGACGGAGATGGCATCGCTGAGCTGCCACTGGTACCACCACTCCCAGGCCCACACTCCGGATTCATCCGGGGCGCCATTGCTGGTGGCGGTGGCAAAGCTGGGTTGCCCCAAGCCCATGCCAAAGCTGTTGCCCTTGGCCAGCACATCACTCCACTGCAGCCCCACCATCCACGACTGACTCGTGGTCAGGTCGCCGCCGGAACTGCTGTTGATGCCATAGCCCGCGCTGATCGAGGGCAACCAGCCGCTTGTCGCCGGCTGCCAGAAACCGCTAATGGCAAAGGCGTTGCTGTTCACGCCACCGCCTTCTATTTGGCCGGTGATGAAAGGGGTGGCGCCTGGCACACCCACGCCTGCTTGGACATAGGAATAGAGGGCGGCAAGGCCCCAGTTCTCCTTGCCGTAGCCCAGTTGAACGGTGCTGGTGCCGGCGGAACCACTGGTGAAAAGCCCCGTACTGGAATCGGCGGCGTTGGCGGCCACGTAGTTGGCACTCACGCTCCAGCCATTGTTTTGCCACCAGAGGCCAAAACCGGGACCCAGATTTTTGTTGTAGGCCAACGGCGCTCCGTTCAGGGTGAGCACGTTGAGGATCGTGTCGCTGGGATAGGCGCTGGGCCAAAGGGCGAGCATGTCTTCCTGGCCCACCCGGGCTCCCAGGGTGGCGGTGAACTGCTTGCCAATTGGGAACTGGTAGTAGAGCTTGTCGATGCCCATGGAATCGGGTCCGCCTTCCTCCTGGAAGGCGATCTCCAGGGTGGAAAGACCACTGCCAAAGGCATTGTTGTTGCTATCAAAGTTGCCGGCCCGCAGCACGGTGCGCAGCAAGTCTTTGCCTGAGAAGCTGGTATCCAGGTTCAGTTGCAGGTCGTAGTTGAACGACACCTGGGAGCCGGCGGGATTGTTACTCACTCCGCCCACCACCATGGTTGCCAGACCCGAAAGCTTGGTGGTGGTGGAGAACTGACTCGCCTCCAGCACGCCCACGCGGGCATCGAGGCCATCAACGCGGCCCTTGAGCAGGGCCAGTTCTTTTTGAAACTCACTGAGGAGCTTCTTGAGCTCATCGGTGGTTTCGGTGACCCGCTCCAAGCAAGCGTTGAGCAGGGCAGCCGCTTCCAAGCGCGAGATGGCGCGGCCCCCTTTGAAACTGCCGTTGGGATAGCCGGCCACACAGCCGTAGCGCTCGATCACATTGGAAAGCGCTTGGTAAGCCCAGTCGGTGGGCTTGACATCGGCGAACTGGCTGATGCTGGTGACCTGCCCATCGGCCAGGGCGTAACGGTTGACGCCAGACAAGTTGAGGTCGGCGGCATTGGCTGCAACCGGGGCAGCCAGGGGCGTGAGCATGGCGACGACGGAGAGGTTGAGGCGTTGGCGAAGCATGGACAAGGTCAACGACACAGGAAAGGGGGCGGGAGCATGCAGCAGGAAGCCAGCAATCACCCAGCAATTCGGGAATGATAATGGTTCTCGCGAATGGCGTTTGCCGGCTGGGCCACTTGCTGTGCTGAACGCATCGCTGGGTCGATCCAAGATCTGGGTCTGGCCGGGTCTCCTGATGGGCTGGCTGGTCAGTCCTGGTCCTGGCGGCCTTGGCAGTCCGAGCAGAGGCCGAAGAACTCCAGGGTGTGGAAGAGCAGCTGGAACCCCCCGATCTGTTCGGGGCTTAGGTGGGCATCGTGGATCGGGCAGGCGGTTAGCGGCTGGGTGCGGCCGCAGTCGACGCAGGTGAGATGGTGTTCGTCGCGCTCGGTTGGGGCAAAAAGGGCTTCACCGCTGGGGAGGTGGCGGCAGCGCACCAGGCCTTGCTGTTGCAGTTGGCGGAGGTGGCGGTAGACGGTGGCCAGGCCCATGGCCAGGGGTGTGCCCCGCAGTCGGGCGTGCAGGTCCTGGCCGGACAGTTCCTGGCCGGCGAGCACCAGCTGCTCGAGGAGCTGGTGCTGCTTGGGCAATAGCTCGATGGACGGTTGCTCCCCCATGGGGGAAATCCTATGGAGTGGCAGGAGCCGCCGAGGGGGGCGGGGAAGCGAAGGCGGGGCCCGGCATAAGAGTGAGTATCATTCTCAGTCTGCCGCGGTGGTCGCCGTGTCCCCTTCAGTCCCCCCACTCCATCGCCCGGGCAAGCTGCGTGGGGTGCGGGCCCTGGCCAGCGGCTTTTTGGGCGCATCATTTTTGGCCGCCTGCGGTGGCCTGGGGCCCAAGACCCAACCGGATCGCCCACTCCAGGTGGTCACGACCATCCTGCCGATTACGGAGTTCACCAAGGCGGTGGCGGGCAGCTGCGCCAAGGTTCAGCCCCTCATTCCCGCCAATCGGGGCCCCCACGATTTCCAGGCCACCCCAAGCGATCTGGTGCTGGTGAGTAAGGCCGATGTGCTCGTCAAGAATGGCCTGGGTCTGGAGACCTTTCTCGACAAACTGATCGCCAGTGCTGACAACCCCAATCTGAAAGTGATTGATTCCAGTCGGGGGGTTGCCACCCTGGGGAATCCCGAAGCGGAGCTCGGTCATGACCACGACCATGACCATGGCTCCGTCAACCCCCACATTTGGCTGGATCCGGTGCTGGCCGAGCAGCAGGTGAACACCATTCGGGATGGTCTGATCGCGGCAAAACCCGCCTGCAAGTCCCAGTTCATGGCCAACGCCGCCGCCTTTACGGCCCAGCTCCGCATTCTCGACACCGAATTGGCAGCCCAGTTCAAGCCGTTCTATGGAAAGACCTTTGTGGTCTTCCACGATTTCCATGCCTACTTCGCTAAGCGCTATGGCCTGAAGGGCACCTTCGTGGTGGATGTGCCAGAAGAGAACCCCACCCCCGATGACCTCAAGCGGGTGGCCAGTACGGCGCAGAAAAGCCAGCTCAAGGCCCTGTTGACCGAACCCCAGGAAGGGGCAGGGCCCTTCGAGGCGCTGGCCAAGGACCTCGGGGTCAAGGTGGGGGAATTTGATTCGATGGAGACCGGACCTGAAATGGCCCAACAGCCCGCCTCTTACTTTCTGGTGATGCGCCGCAATGCCAAGGCCCTCGTCAACGCCTTCGGGGGCAGAACCCTGGGCGCTGGGTAGGCTGCAGCCATGGTGAAAATGGTTCTCGATGTCAGCGGGCTGACGGTGCGGCGTGATGCCGTCATCGCCGTAGACAACGTGAGTTTTTCCCTGGAATCGGAAACCGACACGGCCCTGGTGGGGCCCAACGGCGCTGGTAAGAGCACCCTGGTCCAGGCCCTCCTGGGGATCCTTCCCCCCTCGGCCGGTTCGATCAGGGTGCTCGGCCACGCCATGGGGCCCCAGGGCCAGCTGCCCCGCTCCGTCCGCGAGCAGGTGGCCTACGTGCCCCAGTCGTTCGCGGTGCGGAACCGTTGCCCCCTCACCGTGGGCGATTTTGTTGGCCTGGGCTGGGATCCACCGGGCCTGAGACTGCCCTGGACGGGAGGCGAGCGGCGCCGAAGCGCCGTGGCCCATGCCCTGCGCCAAACCCATGCCACCAACCTGGCCGATCGCCTGATCAGCGATCTCTCCGGCGGCCAAACCAAACGGGTTCTGCTGGCCTTCTGCCTGGTAAGGCCCCGGCGGCTTCTCGTGCTCGACGAGGCCCAGGCCGGTCTCGACAGCCAATCCGCCGAACAGTTCTACGACCTGCTGTTTGAGCTGCGCCGCTCCGAGGGCTGGACGATCCTTCAGATC
>CAMDSS010000166.1 GCA_945907085.1 Cyanobium sp. NIES-981
TGGCTCCCTAAACGGGATCCAAGCTATGGGCGCCCCTCCGGGGGCGACGCCCGCTTGGCTCCCTAAACCTTGGCCAAGGTGACCCGCTCGGGCTGGTGCTGGTACTTACCGGCCCGATCTTTGTAGGTGGTCTCGCAGGGATCACCCTCGAAGAACAACAACTGGCAGATGCCCTCATTGGCATAAATGCGGCAATCAGCCCCGGAAGAATTGCTGAATTCCAGGGTGAGATGGCCCTCCCAACTGGCCTCGGCCGGCGTGGTATTCACGATGATGCCCAGGCGGGCATAGGTGCTTTTGCCCAGACAAATCACAGTGATGTTGGGGGGCACCTTCATGTGTTCGAGGGCCACGCCCAGCCCGTAGGAATGGGCCGGAAGGATGAAGTAGGCACCGTCGCCGTCGTTGTGGAGCGGGGCGGGCTCCAAATTGGCGGGATTAAAGCGTTTGGGGTTCATGATCGTGCCCGGCACGTGCCGAAAAATCAGGAACTCCCTGGCAGAAAGGCGCAGGTCGTAGCCATAGGAGGAACAACCGAAGCTGAGCACCGGCGAAGCCCGGTTCTCAGGATCCAGATGGCGCACCAAGGTCGCTTGAAACGGTTCGAGCATGCCTTCTGCGGCTTGCTCGTTGATCCAGCGGTCGTTTTTCAGCATGACGGGAAAGGAACCTAGAAACCGCGGCGCAGTTGGGTGACCTGATCAGCCAAAGCCATCAGATCCGGCCCCATGGCAGGGCCCGTCAGGATGACATCCATCTGGGCCGGTCGCTGCTCCAGGGTGGCCACCACCTCATCGAGCTCGAGGTAGCCCAACTCCACCGCCAATCCCAATTCATCCAGCACCATCAGATCGACAGCCCCCGTCAGGAGCTGCTCACGGCTAAACGCCCACACCTGCTGCACCGCATCGATGGCTTCAGCCGAAGCCCCTGGGGCCGGAGCCGACAGGCAGGCCGGCACCCCAGGGCGCAACCACTGCAAGCGGCCACAGAGCCACAAACTGCTCGCGAGCCCCTGATCGACGCCGCCTTTCAGCAACTGGGTGATCAGCACCCGACTGCCCAAGCCAGCGGTGCGGAGCGCTTGGCTCAAGACGGATCCGAAACTGCCCCGAAAAGGAGCTGTATGAATTTGCAGCAACCCCTCGGGCTTGGCCACCAACCGCAGGGGCTGCTCTGGCGTCACGGAGGGCTCTGGCGCCAAGGCCCCTGGGGACGGCCGATGGGCCGTGCCGGCCACTACCTCAAGGCGCTGCGGATGGCGCGAATTGGCAGGGGTGGCAGACAGGCTGACGGTCATCAACACTCCAAGGATCGAAAGCTGGCGGACGCAATGCCGCATTGACCTGAATGTAGCGGGATCAACCCGGTTCACAAGCAACGGACACTACCGATAGTGGAAGCATCCGTACTAGTGAACGGCCAGGGCGCAAAGTCGAGCCCACACCGAGCCCTAAAAAGTGTGGATTGCTACTTAGAGCGCCCAAGGGTGCTCCGTAGCGTCCCGATACTTATCCCATTGCCATGGTTGGCGTGATCCACGGATTCAGCCGTACCGCCAGCACCCCGTCAACCGGTGCCCCTGGGAGTGTGGTCAGCATGGGCAGCGCCGGGCAAGGCTCTCCCACCCTGCTCGAGGTGATTCGCGGCCTCTCGGGAAGCAGCGTGGAAACCATCGAACGGGGCAAAACCATCTTTTTCCCCGGTGATCCGGCCGAAAGGGTCTATTTGCTGCGCCGCGGCGCCGTGCGCCTCTCGCGGGTCTACGAATCTGGGGAAGAAATCACCGTGGCCCTCCTGCGGGAGAACAGCCTGTTTGGCGTGTTGTCTCTGCTGACAGGCCAACGGTCCGACCGTTTTTATCACGCGATTGCCTTCACCCGGGTGGAGATGGTGACAGCGCCCGCCACCTCCGTGCGCAGGGCCATCGAACAGGACGCCAGCGTGGGGCTATTGCTTCTGCAGGGCCTCTCCTCGAGGATCCTGCAAACCGAGACCATGATCGAAACCCTCACCCACCGGGACATGTCGTCCCGACTGGTGAGTTTCCTGTTGGTGCTCTGCCGCGATTTTGGTGTGCCCAGCAGTGAGGGCATCACGATTGATCTGCGCCTTTCCCACCAGGCGATTGCCGAGGCGATTGGCTCGACCCGGGTCACCATTACCCGCCTGCTGGGGGATCTGCGCAATGAGGGGCTTGTGCAGATCGATCGCAAAAAAATCACCGTGTTCGACCCGATCGCCCTGGCCAAGCGCTTTAGTTGAGCTCCTGGGGCTCATCCCCCCTGGGCCGAGGGATACTGGGTTCAACTGCGCATTGCTGTGTCCGGCTGGCTGCTGATCCTGGCCCTGCTGGTTTTGGGCGGCGTGCTCTCCACCCTGGGGGATCGGCTAGGGAGCCGCATCGGCAAAGCCCGTCTCAGCCTGTTTCATCTGAGACCGCGGCGCACGGCCGTGCTGATCACCGTGCTCACCGGCAGCGTGATCAGTGCGATGTCCCTGGGACTGATGCTGCTCGTGAGCCAGAGGCTCCGGGTGGGGCTGTTTGAACTCGACCAACTGGAAGCCCGCCTCCAGACCAGTCGCAGCCAATTGGCGGCCAGCACAATCGAACGCAACCGGGCCGAACAGGATCGCTCAAGGTCCCAAGGTCAGCTGCAGCAAGCGGAGCAACAACTGGGCACGTTGCGCCGCAGCCTGGCGCCCCTACTCGCCCAAAGGCGCCAACTCGAGGCGGAGCGCAATCGCCTCGGCCAGGATGTGCGGGCCCGCGATGCCGACATTCGCCGCAACGAAGCGGAACTGGCCCAGGTGCGCGGACGCATTACCGCCAGCACCAAGGAACTCAAAGATCTCGAGACCAACCTGATTGCCTTCCGTCGGGGTGATGTGGTGATCACCAGCGGCCAAACCCTCGCCAGCGCCAAGGTGACCGTGGACAGGGCAGAGCAGGCCAAATCGGTGGTGAATGCCCTCCTGCAACAGGCCAACCTCAACGCCTTCCGTCGGGTGTTGCCTGGGCAACCTGCCGATCGCCAGATCCTGCTGGTTCCAAAAATCGATGTGGCCAAACTGGAGGAGATGCTCACCAAGCGCGGCAGCTGGGTGGTCAGCATTGTCTCTGCCGCCAACGTGCTGCGGGGCGAGAAGCAGGTGCTGGCCTTCCCCGACCTGCGGCCCAACCGCCAGGTCATCCAGGCCGGTGAGGTGTTGGCAAGCACCACGATTGAAGGGGAGCTGCGCAACAGCGACCAACTCAACCGACGACTCAACCTGCTGTTGGCAGCGGCCTATGCCAAGGCCCAACGCCAGGGCACGGTGGTGGATGGGCTCCAGATCGACGCCAACGCCCTCACCCAACTCAACCGCAACCTGAGCGAACGTCCCAACGGCCAGGTGGTCCAACTGGCGGCGGTGGCCGTGCGCAACGCCGACACCCCTGATCCGGTGGTCGTGGAGGTGCGCTGGGCCCAAGCACGATGAACCGCAGCTTTGACGCCCAGCACCTGATCGCGGGGCTCGACCCGGGCCGCAGCAAATGCGGTCTGGTGCTGGCGGACCGGCTGGCCCAGCAGATCCACCAGGCTGCCATCCTCTCCCCCTCCCAAACCCTGAGCTGGCTGCGGCACTGGCACACCCAAGGCCTCAGAACCCTGGTAATGGGCAACGGCACCGGCAGCAAGCCCTGGCTGAACCGGCTGGGCGATCTGGATCTCACCTTGGCGTTGGTGGATGAGCGCGGCACCACCCTGGCCGCGCGCCAGCGCTACTGGGAGCTCTTCCCGCCGCGGGGGCTGGCCAAGCTGATCCCTTTGGGGCTAAGGATGCCGCCCCGGGACCTCGATGACCTCGCCGCCCAATTGCTACTGGAGCGCCAGCTGGGCCACAAGCTCCAGCGGCAGCTCGAGCCGGTGCTTAGAACTTGGCCCGCACCGTAAAGGCGTAGTCGCCGCCGGGCTCCAGCTGGTAATCCACCTTGAGCAAAAAACGCAACAAGGCATCTTGTATGAGGGCCCGACCCAGGGAAGGTTCCACGCTCAGCTCGCCCCGATCAAACGCCCATCGAAACGTCCACTGGAAGCCGCCCGCACTCACCTCCCCCTCCAACAGCCGCTGGCTGAAGCTTTGGTGCAAGACCCTCAATTGGGCCGTGGTGGCAGGAAGACGGGCCATCGAATCAGGCTGACGCCAGCTCGGGCTGAAAACGATTCAACCGATTGCCGGCCCGCTCCAAACCGAGGCGCTGGAGAAGGCCGATGCCAGCCTCCACTTCAGCGAACACCGCCTCGAGAAGCTTGTGCTCCTGGGGCTCAAAACGACCCAAGACATGGCCCACGGTGCGCTGCTTGCGCTCGATGGGGTTGGGGGCAGGCGCCCCAATGCCAATGCGCAGGCGCGGGAAGTCCTGGGTGCCCAGGTGGCTGATCGTGCTGCGCAGGCCGTTGTGGCCGCCCGCACTGCCCGAAGCCCGGAGGCGCAGCTTGCCGAGGGGCAAATCCATGTCGTCCACCACCACCAACAACTGGCTGGGCTCCAGGCCAAACCAATCGAGGGCAGCGCGAATCGATCGGCCACTCTCATTCATGTAGGTCTGGGGCATCAGCAGCCTGAGGCGACTGGCCCCCTGGCCCACTTCAGCCAAGAGCCCATGCAACTTGGATTGGCTGCGAAACCCCACCTGGGCCGCCGCCGCCATGCGCTCAAGGGCCATAAAACCCACGTTGTGACGGGTTCCGGCGTACTTAGCCCCCGGATTACCGAGGCCCACCACCAGCTGCAAAGCAGCCGGAGCTGACGAGGACTCCACCATCACAAACCCCAGGCCATCAGAAAAATTAGGCTGCCGGAGGCTGGCTGGAGGGGTCGGCAATCTCTGGAACTAGGGCAGCGTGATCGACCACTGCAGGGGAGAGGAGCTCAGCCTTGGACTCTTCGGCTTTAG
>CAMDSS010000167.1 GCA_945907085.1 Cyanobium sp. NIES-981
GGGCGGGGCCCCTTCGGCGAAGAATTCGTGACGGCAGGGGGCATTCCTCTAGGTGAGGTGAACCTGGCGACGATGGAGAGCCGCCAGCAGCCCGGTCTTTATTTGGTGGGTGAACTCTTGGATGTGGATGGGGTGACTGGAGGGTTCAACTTCCAGCACTGCTGGAGCAGTGGCTGGCTGGCTGGCCAGGCTTTGGCTGAGAGTTATTTGATCTGATCAAACACCGAGAACATCGGTAGATACATAGCTAACAGGATTGAGGCCACAATGCCGCCGACAAGTACGATCATGGCGGGCTCCAGCATGGAGGTGAGTGCCTTGACGGTGGCTTCCACTTCGTCTTCATAAAAGTCAGCCACCTTGGAGAGCATGGCGTCCATTTCGCCTGTTTCTTCGCCGATGGAGAGCATGCTGATCGACATATCTGGAAATACGTTCATGCTTCCAAGTGCCACACTTAACGGAATTCCCTGCAACACATCTTGGCGACTATTGCTAATTGCGTCTGAGATAATGGAATTATTGGTGATTTCTCTAACGATTTCAAGTGACATCAAAATGGGTACCCCCGCTCGCGTTAGGGAGCTAAAGGTTCGGCAGAACTGGGCCGTTGCTGTTTTTTGAATCAATTCGCCAAACAGGGGGAGCTTGAGCGCAAGGGCATCTACCCGCCGCCTGCCTATCGGTGTGGCATAAAACTTGCCAAATAGAAATACCCCGGCAATAAGTCCTAATACAAGATAGAGAGAAAAGGTTGAGCGCAGCAGGCTGCTTAGGTCCACCATCATCTGGGTGAACCAGGGGAGTTCGGCGCCGAGGCCATCAAAAATATCTGCAAAGGTGGGAATGATGAAGATTGTCATTCCCAGGAAGACTGAGATGGCGATGAACAACACAGCTACCGGATAGCCCATGGCGCCTTTGATCTGGTTTTGAAGCTTGGCGTTGTCCTCAAGCAGTTTGGCCAGTCTCTTTAGGGAGTCATCCAGCACACCGCCGGCTTCCCCAGCCTCCACCATGGCGATGCTGAGCTTGTCAAACACTTTCGGCCAGCGCCGTAGGGCTTCGCCTAGGGAGATTCCCTGATTTACCTCCAGGCTGATCGATTGCAGGGCCCGTTTGAACAGGGGCATCTTTTGTTGAGATGCCATTAGGTCGATGCTGCGCACAATCGGTACGCCAGCATTAACTAGGGCCGACATCTTGCTTGCAAATACGGCTTTATCCTTGATGCCAGGCTTGGCCTCCAGCAGTTCATTAAGTTTGGAGAATTTGAGTTTTTCACTTAGCTGGGCAGCGGCACTCAATCCGGTCGCCGTGGTTTTCGGCTTGGCCTTGATTTCGATGGCCCGGATGCCCCGCAGCCTCAAGCTGCGCTTGGCCTGGGCTGGATCGGTCGCCTCGATATCCACAAGCACTGACTTGCCTTGAGGATTGACGTAGGTGGCAACGAAGGCAGGCATGATTTATGGTTTCCTAGTAGTGAATCAGCCCAGTTGGTTGACTAAACGTTTGAGCTCTTCAGGCCTTGAGGTTTTCAAAAGGGCTTCATCCATCGTGACCTGGTTGCTGAGCACCAGATCTCCGAGGGCTTTTTCCAGCGTTTGCATTGATAGTTGACCACCTGTCTGAATCGCAGAGTAAATCTGCGCGGTTTTACCTTCCCGGATCAGGTTTGCGGTGGCTGGTGTATTGATCATGATCTCCTGGGCCATGACGCGACCAGATTGGCCGGGGCTTGGATTGTGGCGCTTGCACAGGGTCTGGGCAAAAACGGCCACAAGGCTGCTGCTTAGCTGCACCCGAATCTGGGTCTGCTGGGTGGGGGGGAAAACATCGACCATGCGGTCCACGGTCTGGGCGGCCGAACTGGTGTGCAGGGTGCCAAATACCAGGTGACCGGTCTCTGCTGCCGTAATTGCTAACTGGATGGTGTCTAGGTCTCGGAGCTCGCCCACCAGGATTACATCGGGATCTTCCCGAAGGGCTGCCTTTAGGGCATTGGCAAAGCTGCGTGTGTCATCGTTTAGCTGGCGCTGGTGGATGACACTTTTTACTGGCCTGTATGTAAATTCTATCGGGTCTTCAATGGTCAATATATGCTCTGCCCGAGTTTGATTTATGTGCTCAAGCATCGCCGCCAGGGTTGTGGTTTTGCCTGAGCCGGTGGGGCCTGTTACGAGAATCAGTCCTTTGGGCATGTGGCTCATTTCCTCCACAATCGGTGGCAGCCCCAGGCTTTCCAGGGTGGGCACGCTGTTGCTAAGGGCTCGCAGGCAGGCGGCGTAGGTACCTCTCTGACGATAAACATTGACCCTGAAGCGGGCGATCCCTTTAAGGCCATAGGCGCAATCTAGTTCCCAGTTTTGCTCTAGCTGCTTGCGCTGGGCATTATTTAGCATGGAGAAGATTAGCTTGTTGCAGCTTTCTTCATCCAGGGGATCATCATGTATGGGCCTCAGTTGACCGTTGAACCTTCCGTAGGGAGGTATGCCTGAACTGATATGGAGATCACTGCCGCCATCCTTTACAAGCTGGGTCATCAAATCTTCAATCATCACGGCCATAGGACGCTCAGCGGCTGGTTAGACAGTAGGGACATTCAAGCCAGTCGTCATGGAGACCGGCGCCGCAGTTGCTGCAGGTAAGGGTGCTTAGTGACTTAGAGCGGCGTTCAGATTCCAGGCCTGAATCAGTAAGCAGCATCCGTTCGACCTCGGCCAGGGTTGTGTGACCTTCGCGCACCAACTGCAGGCCATAGCCCAAAAGGGTTTTCATGCCGTTTTCAAGGGCCATTCGCCGCAGCACATCGGTGGTTGCCCTCTTGGCGACAGCCGCTGCCAAGGTGTCTGTCATGCGCAGGATTTCGTAGACACCGACCCGCCCTTTGTAGCCGGCACCGTTGCAGGCCGGGCAGCAGCCTTCCTGGTTGCGGTTCTGGGTGTTGGCCCTGAAGAAGGTCACCTCGGTTTCGTGGCTACTCAATAGACCAAAACGGGCCAGTTCTTCCGGGTTTGGTGTGTAACTGATTCGGCAGGTGGAGCACACCCGGCGCAGCAACCGCTGGGACACGATGCCTAGCAGGGAGGCGCTCACCATGAACGGCTCCACGCCCATTTCATCGAGGCGGGCGATGGCGCTGGCTGTGTCGTTGCAGTGCAGGGTGGTCATCACCAGGTGGCCGGTAAGTGCGGCCTCTATCGCCGTTTTGGCGGTTTCCAGGTCGCGGGTTTCCCCCACCAGCAAGACGTCGGGGTCCTGGCGCATGAAGGCACGTAGCGCAGTACTGAAATCGAGCCCCTTTTCCCGGTTCACCTGGGTTTGGGTGATGCCATGCAGGGTGTATTCGATTGGATCTTCAACCGTGGAAATGTTGATACCTGGATCGTTGCGCTCCGCCAGTAGGGCGTAGAGAGTGGTCGACTTACCCGAGCCTGTCGGGCCGGTTACCAAAATCAATCCATAGGGCTTAGATCCCAGCTCTCGCAGGGTTCTGCGGGCATCCGCATCGGTGATCAGGGTTTCCAGCCCGAGCTGGGTGGCGCCGCTGTCGAGTAGACGCAGGCATATTTTTTCACCGTTACGGCTGGGTAAAGTACTTACCCGAAAATCCATTTTGCGGCCGCGGAACATGCGCCTGATGCGGCCGTCTTGAGGCATTCGCCGCTCGGCGATGTCCAGCTCAGCCATGATTTTGATGCGTGATGTGACGGCCGGCGTCAGGCTCTTTGGCAGGTCCTCGAAGTGCTTCTGCAGGACACCGTCGAGACGAAAGCGGATTTCCAGGCTGTTTTCCTGGGGTTCCACGTGAATATCACTGGCCCCGGAGGTGAGCGCCTCGATCAGGATTCGGTCCACCAGGCTGACGATTGGTGATGCATTGGCACTGCTGCTGGCAGCTGCCGCATTGATTTCCAGATCTTCGACATCGTCAACCTCCTTTAGTTGCCCATCGGAGGTGCCCGGGATGCCTAAGTCTTTGGTTAAGGAACGGGGGGCGTTGAGGCTTGCAGGTGGTCGCGGCTGGGCTGGCCTGGAGGCTGCGGGAGCGGTAGTTGGTGCTTTTGGCGTGAGCGCAGTTGTGAGATTTGTCGCCAAGGCCAACTTCAGCTCGGCGCTGAGGCCCGCACGTTGCAATTCCTTACTCAAATTCTGGCGCTGCTGGGCGCCCCAGTTGCTCGGTACGGCAACTACCAACCTTCCATTGGCTTCTTGAAGGGGCAGGGCGCCCAGTTCGCGCCAGCGCGCCTCTGGCAGCCCTTTGCCCGAAAGAAGTAAGTCCAGGCCAAGGGCCTGCAATTCGATTGCTTGCAGCACCGGCTCACCAACCAGTAGCTCCACCTCCAGACGCTGCTGCTCCTCGCTGCTGGCTTCAGGGACGGGGCGGGATGGGGTGAGGGTCATGGAGCCAGAAGGTGCGGGCTTCCGCCGCTTGTGGGAGGTAGGCCTGGAGCTTCAACATGTCTAGAAACAAAGTCCGACCTTGTCAGCCATGAGCGGTGACACCTCGATGAGCGGTGACAGCAACCTGGGAGCTGGGGTGCCCCAGGCCGCTGATCCCAACGAGATTCCGTCTACCCCGGGTATGGAGGCTGGAGAGGAGGCCGCCTCTGACCAGATTTCTGATCAGGGTTCGGATCTGGCTGGCCAGCTGGCAGCTGAGCTGGCGGCACTCAAGGCAGAGCATGAGGGCCTCAACGGCCAATACATGCGCCTGGCTGCCGACTTCGACAACTTCCGCAAGCGCCAGAGCCGCGACAGCGAAGACCTACGCCTGCAGATCACCTGCTCCACCTTGGGTGAGATTTTGCCGGTGGTGGATAACTTCGACCGGGCGAGGCAGCAGTTGAATCCCCAGCATGAGGAAGCCCAGGCGCTGCATCGCAGCTATC
>CAMDSS010000168.1 GCA_945907085.1 Cyanobium sp. NIES-981
CCTGCCCTCATCGCCACTGCCACCACCCGTCGTCTCTGATCCCCATGGGCGCCGTTCATCCGCGCGTCCTGGGTTACCTCGGTCGCGCCCTAAGCCTTGAGCTTTCTGCAGTTCAGCAGTACATGACCCAGGCCTCCCTTGTGGGGCTCTGGGGTGATATTGACGCTGCAGGACGCTTTCGCCGCGAAACGGTGGAGGAAATGCAGCACGCAGAAAAAATTGTGCAGCGCATGTTGGCTGTTGGGGTTGCCCCTGCCGCTTCCCAGCTCAGGGCCGTGACCCATGCCCCCGACCTGATTGGGCTGTTGCGTCACAACACCCAGTTGGAAAACGATTTGATCAGCCTCTACGCAGAAGCCAGCCGTTTCTGTGTCTTGGTTGGGGATGTCAGCAACGAGGCCTTTTTCCGCGACTTGCTGAACGACGAACAGCACCATGGTGCTGAACTTTCCGCTTGGCTACAAAGCCTTGGAGGGCAGGTGAACCGCCATCACGATCGGGCTACCTTCTAACCGCTGCCCGCCCCCTTGAGCCCCCCCCTTCCCCTGCCGATTCAGCTTGTTTGGCTGATCCCCCTCTATGGCTTCGTGGGCATGGTGGTTGCTTTGCCATGGGCCAGCGGCAGCCTGAAGCGCAATGGCCAGCGCCCAGCTGCCTATTTAAATCTTCTGCTCACCTTGCTGGCGGTTCTCCATGGCAGCTGGGTGAGCCTGGAGGTCTGGCGGCGGGGGGCCCAACACCTCAGCTTTGATTGGTTTTCTGCTGCCGATCTGCATCTTCAGATCGGCTTCGACCTTTCGCTCACCAACCTGGCTGCCCTCGAGTTGGTGAGCTTGATGAGTTTGTTTGCCCAGTTTTTTGCGCTGGGCTATCTCGACAAGGAATGGTCCCTTGCGCGCTTCTATGCCCTGGTGGGTTTTTTTGAAGGTGCCCTCTCGGGGCTTGTGCTGAGTAGCAACCTCTTGATGAGCTACTTCCTGCTGGAGATGCTCACCCTGTCCACCTATCTCCTGGTGGGCTTTTGGTATGCCCAGCCTTTGGTTGTGACGGCAGCCCGCGATGCTTTCCTCACCAAACGGGTGGGGGACATCCTGCTGTTGATGGGGGTTGTGGCCCTCTCAGCTTGGGCCGGCTCGATGGAGTTCACCGACCTCTATCGCTGGTCTGCCGATGCCGAAGCCAGTGGACTGCTCAGCCCTTTGGCAGGCACCTTGCTCGGCTTGGGCTTGATTGCCGGACCCATGGGCAAATGTGCCCAGTTCCCCATGCACCTCTGGCTCGATGAGGCCATGGAGGGGCCCAACCCGGCTTCGATCCTGCGCAATTCCGTGGTGGTGACTGCCGGCGCCCTGGTGCTGTTCAAGGTGATGCCCCTGCTGCGTCTGGCACCCCTGGCGATCACTGTGTTGCTGGTGGTGGGCTCGATTAGTGCCATTGCCGGTGCCCTGGTGGCCCTTGCCCAGGTGGATCTCAAGCGGGCCTTTTCCTATTCCACCACCTCCTATTTGGGCCTGGTTTTCATTGCCCTCGCCCTTGGCCAGCCGGGGATCGCCCTGCTGCTTTTGCTGTCCCACGGATTGGCTAAGGCGTTGTTGTTTATGTCTGTGGGCAGCGTGATTGCCACCACCAACTGCCAAGACCTCACCGAACTTGGCGGCCTGGGCGCCAGGATGCCGGCGACAACGGTGGCTTACCTGGTGGCCGCAGCAGGACTGGTGGGTTTGCTTCCCTTGGGCTGTTACTGGTGTTTTGGACTCGGGGTGCAGGCCCTCTGGACCCAATCCCCCTTCTTCGCTGGGGTGATTCTTCTCACCAACCTGCTGACGGCGATCAACCTCACCCGGGTGTATCGAGCGGTTTTCATGGGCTCGGCCAAGCCCAAAACCAAGCGAGCACCTGAGGTCAATTGGCTGATGGCCCTACCCATGGTCAGCCTCACGGTCTTGGTGCTGTTGACACCGCTGCTGATGGCCAAGATCGACCCAGTCCCTGGGATTGGCGCGTTTCCCCTGCCCGTTGCCATCGCTGTGGCCATCTCCGGACTGACAGGGGTGGTGATTGGCAGCCAGGTTGGTTTTGATCAGTTTTGGTCGCGCTCGATCCAGCAGCCCCTGCGCGGGCTCCAGGATCTGCTGGCCTTTGATTTCTATACCGAAAGGATCTACAACGCCACGATCGTGGCCTTTGTGGCTGGATTGGCCCGCTTCACCAATGGCTTGGATCGCCAGGGGGTGAATGGGCTGGTGAACGGCATCGGCAGGTTGTCCCTGCAGAGCTCTGAAAATCTCAAGCTCAATGTGAGTGGCCAGTTGCAGAGTTACCTGCTCACAGTGCTGATCTCCCTGGTTCTGCTGCTCACCTCCTTGAACTGGCTGCTTGGGGCAGGGGCACAAGGATGACCATCCTTGGATTGATGACGATTCCCGGATTGACGGCCATTCCGTGGTTGTCCCTGCTGCTGCTGATTCCCTTCTTGGGAACCCTGGCCCTGCTGCTTTGGCCTGGAGAACCCAGCCCTGGCAGGCTGCGCACCATCACGATTGTGCTGCTCAGTGCCCAATTGGCCGCCAGCTTGGCCCTGCTGCTGGTGTTTGATCCGACCATCCCAGGCCTCCAACTCCAGGAGGTCCATCCCTGGCTACCGGGCCTTGGTTTGAAGTATCAGCTCGGGGTGGATGGCCTATCGCTGCCGCTGGTGTTGATCAATGCCGGATTGACCCTGGTTTCTGCGGTTTGCAGCCGGGATTTCAGCAAGCGCCCGAGGATTTATTTCTCGATGCTGTTGCTCATTAGCGGGGCGGTTAATGGCGCTTTTTTGGCCGATAACCTGCTGCTTTTCTTCCTCTTCTATGAGCTTGAACTCATCCCCCTCTGGCTGTTGATCTCCATCTGGGGGGGCAGCGAAAGGGCCTATGCGGCCACGAAGTTTCTGATCTTCACGGCTGTCTCAGGCATGTTGATCCTGGGGGCCTTCCTCGGCCTGGCCCTGTTCACGGGCTCGGTGGATTTCAGCCCCACCGCGGTAACCAGTGAACGGCTTGCCATGGGCAGTCAGGTGGTGTTGTTGGTTGTGCTGCTGGTGGGTTTTGGCATCAAGTTGCCCCTGGTGCCCTTCCATACCTGGTTGCCCGATGCCCACACCCAGGCCTCCACCCCGGTATCGGTGTTGTTGGCGGGGGTGCTGCTCAAGCTGGGCACCTACGGCATCCTGCGCTTCGGCATGGGGCTGTTCCCCGAGGCCTGGGCCTTGCTCTCCCCAGGACTTGCCATTTGGGCAGCGATTTCCGTGGTTTATGCCTCCCTGGCGGCCATTGCCCAAACCGATATGAAACGGATGGTGGCCTACAGCTCCGTCGGCCACATGGGCTATGTGCTGCTCGCCGGCGCTGCCGGAACCCCCGTGGCCCTGTTGGGAGCTGAATTCCAGATGGTCAGCCATGGCTTGATTTCCGCCCTGCTGTTCTTGCTGGTGGGCACGGTGTACCGGAAAACCGGGACCAGAGACTTGGATGTGCTTCGGGGATTGCTCAATCCGGAGCGGGGCCTGCCCTTTACGGGCACTTTGATGATCCTGGGGGTGATGGCCAGCGCGGGCCTGCCCGGCATGGCAGGGTTCATCTCCGAATTTCTGGTGTTCCGCGGCAGCATTCAGGCCTACCCCCTGGCCACCTTGCTGTGCATGGTGGGTTCGGGGCTCACCGCCGTCTATTTCCTGTTGCTGGTCAACCGGGCCTTCTTCGGCCGTCTTGCGGTGACCCCCGCCAGTGCCGAACCGGTTCAAGATTCCCGGCTTGATGTGCAGCTGGCGCCCGTGGCGCCTCGGGAAACCGTGCCGGCCCTTGCCCTTGCCCTGGGGGTTGTGGTGTTGGGCCTGTTCCCATCCGTGTTGGGGCACCTGAGTGAAGCCACCACCACGGCGATGGCCCCCTTGGCCAACTTCTTGGCCATGGCCCCAATGGGAGGGATCGGCTAATGCCCGTAATTTCTGCTTCCCTGACGCGCCAAGGGGGGATGCCCCCTGCTAGTGAACTGCAACGGCGGCTGTTGGCGGGAGAAACCCTGCTTGCTGACAGCCCGGACCACCTGCTGGAAGTGGTGGGAGTGCTCGAGAGCTACGGCGAGGTGTTGGATGCCTACAGCATCAACCTGATTTATCAGGCAGAGCACCAGTTCCTCAATCCCCTGCCGATTTTCAAGTACCTCGATGGGGATTTGAGTCTGGCCAAGATCTGGCGCCATCTCCTCCACGATCGGATCAATTTCGAATACGCCGAGTACTGCATGAAAGCCATGCTCTGGCATGGCACGGGCGGCCTGGATGCCTACCTCGATTCCGCCCCCTTCATGGACCGTTGCGAGGCCATCATCCAGCGCAAGCGACGGGCTGACCCGTTGCTCGCCCTGTTGCATCCGCTGTTTCCGGCCTTCTTACCGGAGCTCATCCGCACCGCGGCAACCACCCATGCCCTGGGCCAGTTCTGGCGGGTCATGAGTGATCTGTTTATCGATCTTGCTGCCGCTTGGCGGGATGGACGGGTGGCCTCGATTCCAGCCGTGGTGGAGTTTGTGAAGCAGGGGCTCGTGGCGGCCGCCGCCGCTCCGATCACCTATGCGGTGGTGATCGGAGCTGACACCTTTTGGGTGCTCCACCCAGAAGCCGGCTTGACCTTCTTGGTGGATGTGGCGGTCCCCTATGTGGAGGCGGTGTTCCTCAGGGGCATGCCCTTTCTGGGCACGGTGAGCTTCAACGCCCAGGCGCAGCAAATCTCCCCCGACCAGGGCCAATTTGCCTATGGGGCCCTGTTTGCCGATCCCCTGCCCAGCATGGGGGCGGGCATTCCGCCGAGCTTGCTGATGCAGGACATGTATCGCCATCTGCCGGA
>CAMDSS010000169.1 GCA_945907085.1 Cyanobium sp. NIES-981
GTTGGGCGCATGAAGGCCCGCCCCTTCCTGGCGGTTGTGCTTGCGGTGGCGTTGTCGCTGCTCAGCCTCGGCATCGGGGGGTGGTGGTTTGTGTTGCAACACTCCCCGCTGCAATTGCAAAACCAGGCCCTGGTGGTGCCGGCCGCCGCCCGGTTTGTGCCGCGGCTGACGCCCCTGAGCCTCTATTGGCTGGCCGATCCCGAGCAGCCCGTTGTGTACGCCCGGGCAGTGGCCCCGTCGCGTCAGCGCCGTGTGGCGGCCGATACGGTGGCCCTCCTGCGCGATGGAGCCTTTGCTGCCGCGGGGATCGACTACGCCACCGAATTAGCCAGTTGGATTGGTCCGGAAACCAGCCTGGCCCTGATTTCCGAAGGCCCCGGTGATGCGCCCCAGGGCTGGATGTTGGCCCTGCGTAGCCGCAACGGCGATGGGGCCCGTCGCTTTTTGCAGCGCTTTTGGCAAACCCGCAGCCTCTCAGGCACCGACCTGCAGATCAGCACCTACCGCGGCATGGGCCTGATCAGCGGCCGCGGTGCGCTTGTGGGGGTTGGTGAGCCCCCTGTGCCCTTGGCGACGGCCCTGATCAATGACGACCTGGTGTTGATTGCCTCGGGTCGATCCGTGTTGCAGCAGGCCCTCGATGTCTCCCAAATCGATGACCTCAACCAGGCGGCAAGCCCCCAGTTCCTCCAGGGCTTGCAGCGCCTGGGCCCAGGCTCGGCCCTGTTCACGGCCAGGCCCGAGGCCCTGATCGAATGGCTGGGCCTGCCCGCAGACCGGCTGGTTGCAGGTGGCCTCAAGGATGTGATGGCGTCCCTGCGGCCCGAGCAACGCACCCTGGCGGCGGAGGCCTGGTTTCAGCTGGCCGAAGGCAGCCTCCCCTGGAGGCCCTTGGCTGATCAAAGCCGCAATGGGGCCCTGCTGGCGGCGGTCCATGGGGAGGCAGACAGCTTGGCTTTGCTGCAAAATCCGGCGACGTGGCCTGAAGCCCTGCAAGGGCTGCTCCAGGGCGTGTTGGCCGGGGCTGGATCCAGTCCAATTCCGGCGCTGGTGGCGGCGGCCGACGCCGGACCGCTGCTCTGGAGAGACAGCCCGACGGGCTGGTTGATCGGTACGGGGCTGGCCCAGCCAGCACCAGAAGCCTTGGATCCGGCCCTTGCAGCCCAAGGTCTGTTGAGTGCACCGTTGACCATTGACGGGGCCCCTCCCTTGCGGGTTTGGACCCACCTGGAGGCGGGCCCCAATGCCGCTGCGGCGCCCCCCTTGCAAGCCAGCCTGGAAGCGGCCCGTTCCACGGAAGGCACGATCGCTTGGTGGGGCCAAGACCTGGAGGTTTTGAAAGAGCAACGGGAGTCGCGCCAGGGCCCCAAGCAGCGTCAAGCCCAGCTTGCGGCCCTGGAGATGGCCAAGGCACCCCTCCAGTGGGCCCTGGGCCCGGCCAAGGCCCAGGAGCTGCTGCAGCGCTGGACCACCTGGCGCCTGCTATCGGGCCTGGCAGGCCAACCCTTGGCCGCCTCCGTCGATGGCTTGGCGGTGGGTTTGGAGAGTGAGGCCAATGCGGTGCACCTCAAGGCGAGGTTGAGTTTTGGTTGAGCTGCTGCTGCTACGCCACGGCATTGCCGAAGAGCGGTGCCCCGAGCGCGTGGATGGGGAAAGGGCCCTAACCCCCCTTGGCCGCAGCCGCACCAGGGCCGTGGCTGGGCGGCTGGTGCTGCTCGGCCTGGGCTGTGATCAGTTGGTGACGAGCCCCCTGGTGCGCGCCCGTCAAACGGCGGAGATTGCTGTTGCGGCGGGCCTTGTGGCCGAGGGATCACCCTCCTTAAGGGTTGATGTCGCCCTGGCGCCAGGGGGTGATCCGTTGCCCCTGGTGGCGGAGTTTCAGCGGCTGGCTTCGGCCCATCCCCAGCTTCAGCGCCTGGCCTTGGTGGGCCATGAGCCGGATTTGGGGGCCTTGGCGGCCCACCTGATCGGTGCGCCCGAGGGAGCGATTGGTTTGAAAAAGGCTGGCATTGCTTTGTTGCTCCTGGGGCCTGGGCGGGGCCAGTTGAAGCTGCTGATGGCTCCCCGGCAACTTCTGGGCACCCAGTAGCGGCATCCCGTAGCGGCAACCTGCGCTACGGCACGGGGAGGGCCGCTAGCCCTAGGTTCAATCCATTGCTCCGCGCGGGGAAGCCCCAAGGCATGGCCAGTTCAGCAGTAGGGACGCCAGCTCCCGTGTTTCGCCCCGGCCTGGAGGGGGTGCCGGCGACCCAGTCGGCGATCTGCGATATCGATGGCCTCCAGGGCAAGCTCACCTACCGCGGCTACGAGGTGGGAAGCCTCGCCACCAACAGCAGTTTCCTGGAAACGGCCTACCTCTTGATCTGGGGTGAGTTGCCCACCGCCAATGAGCTGCAGGCCTTTGAAAGCGAGGTGCAAATGCACCGGCGGGTCAGCTTCCGGATCCGCGACATGATGAAAAGCTTCCCCTCGGGGGGGCATCCCATGGATGCCTTGCAGGCCAGTGCCGCGTCCCTTGGGTTGTTCTATTCCCGGCGGGCCCTCGATAGCCCCGACTACATCGCGGCTGCGGTGGTGCGGCTGACCGCCAAGATCCCCACGATGGTGGCGGCGTTCCAGCTGATTCGCAAAGGCCAGGACCCCATCCAGCCCCGCGACGATCTCGCCTACGCCGCCAACTTTCTGTACATGCTCACGGAACGGGAGCCTGATCCCCTGGCGGCCCGCATCTTTGATGCCTGCCTGATCCTGCACGCCGAGCACAGCCTCAACGCCAGCACCTTCAGTGCCCGGGTCACCGCCAGCACCCTCACCGACCCCTATGCGGTGGTGGCATCAGCCGTGGGAACCCTGGCGGGCCCCCTCCACGGCGGCGCCAACGAAGACGTGCTCGAGATGCTCGAGCAGATCGGCACGGAAGATCAGTTGGAGCCCTGGTTGGATCGGGCCATCGCTGAAAAGCGCAAGATCATGGGTTTTGGCCACCGCGAATACAAGGTGAAGGATCCCCGGGCCGTGATCCTGCAAAAGCTGGCTGAAGAGTTGTTTGACCAATTTGGCCACGACCCCCTCTACGACCTGGCCAGAAAGCTGGAAAGCGTTGCAGCGGAACGGCTGGGACCGAAGGGTATCTATCCCAATGTCGACTTCTATTCCGGCCTCGTTTACCGCAAGCTCGGCATCCCGGAAGACCTCTTTACCCCCCTCTTTGCCATTGCCCGCACCGCCGGCTGGCTGGCCCACTGGAAGGAGCAGCTCGGGGCCAACCGCATCTACAGACCCACCCAGATCTACACAGGTCAGGCTGAAAGGCAGTGGATTCCGCAAGGGGCCCGCTAAGTTGCCCCCATCTGAGCGGCCGTCATGGTGACCAACCCGGCTCCCGCGCTGGTCGCGCAAGTGGGCCTTGATTTGGAGGGCAGTTTTGAGCTGGCCATGCGGAGCCTGGGGCTAGGCCCCGGGGCTGCGCACCTGCTCTGGCTGCCCCTGCCGATGGTGCTGGTGCTTGTCGCAGCGGTGGTTGGCGTGCTGGTCAACGTTTGGCTTGAGCGCAAGATTTCTGCTGCCGTGCAGCAGCGCATTGGCCCGGAGTACGCCGGCGCCTTGGGGGTGCTTCAGCCCTTGGCCGATGGCATGAAGCTGTTGTTCAAGGAGGATGTGATCCCAGCGCGGGCCGATGGCCTGCTGTTCACCCTCGGCCCCGTGTTGGTGCTGGTGCCCGTCATCCTCAGCTGGTTGGTGGTGCCCTTTGGCCAAAACCTGCTGATCAGCAATGTGGGGATCGGCATCTTCCTTTGGATTGCCCTGAGCAGCATCCAGCCCATCGGTTTGCTGATGAGCGGCTACGCCTCCAACAACAAGTACTCCTTGCTGGGCGGCTTGCGGGCCGCAGCCCAGTCGATCAGTTACGAAATTCCTTTGGCCTTGGCGGTTCTCGCCGTGGTGATGATGAGCAACTCGCTCAGCACCGTCGACATCGTCAACCAGCAAAGCGGCGCGGGCATCCTCAGCTGGAACATCTGGCGCCAGCCGGTGGGGTTTGTGATCTTCTGGATCTGTGCCCTGGCCGAATGCGAACGACTCCCCTTCGACTTGCCTGAGGCGGAGGAGGAGCTCGTGGCGGGCTACCAGACCGAATACTCCGGGATGAAGTTTGCCCTCTTTTATCTGGGCAGCTACATCAACCTGGTGCTCTCGGCCCTGCTGGTTTCGGTGCTCTACCTGGGGGGCTGGGGCTTCCCGGTGCCCGTGGAATGGCTGGCGGGCTGGCTAGGTCAATCGGTGGATGCGCCCTTGGTGCAGGTGATCACGGCCTCTGTGGGGATCGTGATGACCGTGCTGAAGGCCTATCTGCTGGTGTTCTTTGCCATCCTGTTGCGCTGGACCGTGCCCCGGGTGCGGATTGACCAGTTGCTGGATTTGGGCTGGAAGTTCCTGCTGCCCATTGCCCTGGTCAATCTCCTGGTCACGGCTTCTTTGAAGCTGGCCTTCCCGATGGCTTTCGGCGGCTAACGCCGGTTCCAGTCATCATGGGCTTGGCTTGTTGCTGCTGTCCTGTTCCCTTCCTCCGCTCCGCGCCCTCTCCCCTTTCAATCCATGTTCGGGTTCCTTAAGAAAGTCGGCGACTACACCCGTGATGCGGTGGGAGCGGCCAATTACCTCGCCCAGGGTTTGGGGGTCACCTTTGACCACCTGCGCCGCCGGCCGATCACGGTTCAGTATCCCTACGAAAAGCTGATTCCCTCCGAGCGTTACCGGGGGCGTATCCACTACGAATTTGATAAGTGCATCGCCTGCGAGGTGTGTGTGCGGGTGTGTCCGATCAATCTGCCGGTGGTGGATTGGGTGATGAACAAGGCCACCAAGAAGAA
>CAMDSS010000170.1 GCA_945907085.1 Cyanobium sp. NIES-981
CACGGCGTTCTGCAGGGGTGCCATGGTGATCGTGGTGATACACCTCGTGGTCTCCGACTGCCGCAAAGGTGGCACGCGCTTCGTCAATATCGCCCTGCTCCAGCAGGCCTTTGCGGCTTACGTAGCGCGCGAAGCCTCCCGCAAAGCGATCCGCGGCCAATTCCCCCTCTTTCCCCTGCGGATGCCGGGCCAGCTTGCTCAGATAGGCGTGACCGAATTCGTGAGCGATGATTGAAAGGGCCCCGAAGTCTCCGTATTTGACCGCCACCTCATCACCTAAACCGGTTTCCAGGTAAACGGTGTGATCACCGGGGCAATAGGCGGGGGATTCGATGCCCGAGTTCGGGCAAGCCCTAGAGAACGCCTTCCCTTGGTAGATGAAAAGACGCGGTGGTGCGACGCTTTTCCCCTGGGGCAGGGTGAGGAAGTAGGCCCTGAGAAGATCCTCAACGGCCCCGGCGTGATGGAGATCCCAGGCGGCATGGGCGGAAGTTTGATGCAGAGGAAGCATGGAGATGCTTGCGCTCTGAGCGGCTAGCGTCAGCTGCCATTTCGACGGCCTCAAGCATTTGGAGATCGCATGGGGCATTGGATTACAGTCTTATACGGCTGATTCCTTACCCATGCCCGGTTCCGCGCACGCCTTTGAAGCAGGCCGAGCCTTTCGGGATGGATGGAAGGGCTTCAACCGAAATGCTGGCACGCTCGTCGGCTTCACGGTGCTGGCGACCGTTGTGTTCGGCCTGCTGCAGGCACTCCAATATGGGCTGATTGCCGCGGGCGCCAATAATCCGGAGTCACTCGGGGGCATTTCGGTTCTACTCTTTGGGATCGCTCTGCTGCAGGCCATCATTGGCTTGGTGATCTCAATTGCCCTTCTGGATGGCGGGCTTCAATCGGTGCGTGGTCGCACCCTCGCTTTTGGCGAATTGTTCGCCAAGGTAACTGAAGTCCCCAATTTGATCGGCTTGCAATTGTTCGGAGGCCTGGCCGTTCTGCTCGGGTTCCTCGCTTTTGTCGTACCTGGTGTTTACCTTGCTGTGGCCTATGTCTTTGCCGGCATGGCCCTGGTGGACCGGCCCCAGTCCTTCGTGGATGCTCTAAATAGCAGCCGTAGGCTGGTGACGCCCCAGTGGTTTGATGTGACGTTGTTCCTGCTCGCCGTTTTCGGGGTTGTGCTGCTGGGTTACCTCGCTTGCCTCGTCGGTGGCTTTGTGAGTGTGCCTGTTGGTTTTTGCGTCGTTGCAGCTGGCTACCAGCAACTGCTTGCACTCTCAGGCAAGGCTGCCCCCCCTGAGGAGTTCCAACCATGAAGGATTCCAGTGGCGGTTTCAGCAATCAGCAGGCCCTTCTGGTCTTGCTGATCTGCTTTCCGGTTGGTCTAATCGGCTTGGGCCTCGTGGTGATTCTGCTGCAGCGCCCCGCTCCTCAGATAGCCCAGCCTCAGCAGCAGCCTAGTCAGCCGTTGGAGCCTCAAACCCCGGCTCAGTCCCTGCCGAGCTTATCACCTGCCCCTTTCCCATCTGGTCTTAACGAACTTCAGGCTAGGGCTATTGTGGAAGAGTGGCTGTCTGTGAAACCTCAAATATTTGCATCTCCTTTTAATACCGAGCTTGCAGGTCAGGTGGTGGCAACAGGCCCTCTCTGGACTGATCTCACCAAGACGGATGGGTCAATTGAATGGCTTAAGAAAAACAATAGCTATTACTCTTATGCTACAATTAAGGTTAATGATGTGATTCGGTTCTTGCCTTCGCCATCGATGCCATCGATTGTGGTATCGGTATCCGAAGATTCAGTTCTTCATTCGCCGCGCGGCAACAAAGCGTCGTCGACCACGAGCAACTGGCTATACACCCTTAAGGAAGAGGGTGGCCGCTGGAAAATCTGGGATTATCGCAAGCAGTAAATATGACCCAAATCAAAACCTGGCTTTTCCTTTCTAGCTTTCTCGCGCTATGCGGATGTTCGCAGATATCACTTCGCTTTCCCTGGCCAGCAACAGACAAACAGGATCAAGATATGCCGCTTGTCGTGGGGAAAGACGACGCAAGCAAGAATCTTCCATTAATTGTTGAATTGGTGGATTCTGGGCTCATCCCTGTCAACAAAGATGACCTGGGCGCCTGTTCAAAAAAACTGGCTATGCCGCTCGAGCAGTTGGCTCCGGCACATCCAAGCAATTTTGGTAACCGCGACGCATCGGATGCCTGGGGTCGCCCCTTGAAGAACAGTCCCGAGCTGATCGTGCTCCATGAAACGGTGATCAGTGGGCCCCAGACAGTTGCTTTCTTCCAGGCAAACCACCCTGAGGATGAGCACCAAGCCAGTTATCACCTTCTGATTGATCGCGATGGCAGCAGGCTGCGCATCGTTCCTGATGAGAAGCGGGCGTACGGGGCCGGGATGTCTGCCTTTGGCGATTTCACACAGCGTACTAAGCCTACGAGTGTTGGATCAATCAACAACATTGCTCTGCATGTCAGCCTCGTATCACCTCCTGATGGACGTGATGATCGAGATGGCCATTCCGGCTACACGGACGCTCAGTACAAGACTCTCGCTGGCCAGGTTCTGCTATGGCAGGCGTCCTTTGGGATCCCAATGACTCGGGTCACCACCCATGCTGCCGTAGACCGCAGCCACAGCCGCTATGACCCACGCAGTTTCCGTTGGAATCGTTTTGATATGCACTATCGCGCCGCTGTCGCAGCCTGCGGATTTTCCCAGTTCGATAATCAGCAGGCAGGTCTTTGAACGACACCGATCAGCCCTTAAAGGACATCCGCTCCACTGGTGATGAAGCGCAACGCTGGCTGGATGCTCTGGAGTCTGATAAGACGCACTCACCAACCGATGCTAAGCCTGATGTACCAATCACTCATTCGCAAGCGCAGACAGAATCTTTTGCGTCGAAGGACCAGGCTCATCCTGCCCTTATTCTAATAATTATTATTATACTTGCTAGCCCGCTGATCTTGCTTGCTGTTTATCAGAGTGGAAGAAGCAGTTCGTCCTCCTCGCCGACACCAACACCCCTTGGCTACAACGCCAGTTGCGGATCACCAGATTCGTCAACAGGGCGCTGGTGGCCGGTGCTCGGGGCAGCAGATCCATCGCTGCTCTCAACCGTTCGAAGCCGTTTTTGTGGAGACGCTTTTCTCAATGTAGAAGGGGCGCTGCAGGTTGCAAGTTTTGGATCTCGGGAGGATGCTGAAGCATTCAGGGCTCGCATCGAGCAGGCCACCGGACAGACATTCCGAGTGGGTCTTGGGCGTGTACCGGTGGAATAAATCAGGCTGGAGGTTTGAAGGCGAAGGTACCAGCAGGGAGGCTGACGCGTACATCGCCATCTTCATCCACGTGCCAATTGCCCGTGTAGCGCTGTTCTTGGAGAAAGACTTCCGCTTCCTTGTTGTCCCAGAGGACAACCGATCGCTTCAGGCCTGTCGCTTCCACTACATCAAACACGCGATCGCCATTGGCGTTGACTCTTTGGTTTATGTTGCAGCGACTGCCGATCAGGCGACCTCCGTTTTCCATCTGAAACCAGCAGTTGCTGCCGGTGTTGCTGCTGCTGCTGGCTTGATGCGCAAGGGGCTTGTCTGCGGGGGGCTGCGGTTCCACCAGATTTTTTGATTCCCCAATTGTGGTTGGCTCTTCTTCTCTTGCTGGTTGCTCAACGGGAGCTGGGGCGGTCTGGGCCACTTGAGGTGACTGGGGGCGCATGGCCACAGTAATGATCAAGCCAATGCCAATCAATCCGATTGGAAAAGCGATTAATAAGAGCAGCAGTGCTTGCTGGTTGCTGAAGCCAGCTGCTCCCGCTGCTGAACTCCTATCGGGTGGCATGAATCTAAGGGATTAGGGGCACCATGAATATTAAAATTGTAGCTGGCTGCGATGGATGAATCCTGCCCGGCCACAGGCTTCGGTTGGATACCATTCAGCTCGAGGTTGCCCAACCCTGATCGTCCGCTTGGTGTCGATTGTGCACAGGAAGGCACCATTTGGTGTGACTCTGACATTACTTGGTGGATCGTGCACGATTGCCACACCAGGTAAAGTATTTCTATCGGAGCCCTCGCAGACTCGGATCAGCATCTGCTCCGTTGCTGGCGATTGTGGCCGATTCACCCTGTTTTCGGGATAGCTGATCCAGCTTCGATCGGCACAGTTTGCGATCGCTTCAATTGTTGCATTGCCCAGTTGATAGGTGAATGCGCTTCTGCCACCCCCACCGTGTCTAATGCTCTTGAGCAGTAGTCGGATCGCTGCTCCACTTGATGATTCCCCTAGTTCGAGAATTGTGTTGTCCTGTACTTGTTCAGTAGGCGCGGTGTTATTTGAGGAAGTATTGGAGATTGGAGAACTCGCGTTCTGTGTTTGCGACCTTGCCGGTGGTGCGGCTTGTGAGGTTGACTGTTTTGGTGATGATTTGTTGACTACATTCAGGAGCACCCCCAGGGCGATTAGGCCAAGAGGAAAAGCCACAAGGAGGGCTAGCAGGGCCTGCTGATTGCTGAATCCATGATTTGACGGTGATTTGGCTTTTGTGTGGTTCCTCATCGGGGTAATGCGTTCATTTTGTTAGCTTAGTGCTAAGCATGTTCGGCATGAATCGAATCACTAAATACTTCTTGCCCCGCCTCGGATCGTCGACACCACCCCCTGCTTCCCCACCTATCACCCCCTCCGCAAGCAAAGTTGACGCCTCTCCATCTTGTACATTATAATCACCAGGGGCTTGATAGATCCGAACTGGCAGATGCTGGCGTCAGATGGATATGGTTTGTATCAATACCCGCCTCAAGTAAATGACAGCATTCCGCCTGCGTTGGCTATAGCGATTGACAAGCTT
>CAMDSS010000171.1 GCA_945907085.1 Cyanobium sp. NIES-981
GGTAAGAAGAAGAAAAGTGAGATGGAGAAGCACCAGAGTCAGTTTGTTGATGGTGCCACCCAGCGGGGCGTTGATCCCCGGGTTGCCGAATCCCTGTTTGAGCAAATGGTGTTGTTTGCTGAGTACTGCTTTAACAAAAGCCATTCCACGGCCTATGGCGCTGTGACCTACCAAACCGCCTATCTCAAGGCCCACTATCCAGTGGCCTATATGGCGGCGCTGCTCACGGTGAACGCCGGAGCGAGCGACAAGGTGCAGCGCTACATCGCCAACTGCAACGCCATGGGCATCGAAGTGATGCCGCCTGATGTGAATGCATCGGGGGTCGACTTCACCCCCGTGGGCGATCGCATCCTGTTTGGCCTTTCAGCGGTCCGTAATTTGGGGGATGGGGCGATCCGCCAATTGATTGAGGCCCGCCAGGGCGACGGGCCCTTTGGCTCGTTGGCCGAGCTGTGCGATCGCATCCCCGGCCAGCAGCTCAACCGCCGGGCCTTGGAGGCGCTCATTCACTCCGGCGCCCTCGACAACCTGGAGCCCCATGGCAACCGGGCCCAGTTGATGGCCGACCTCGACCTGGTGGTGGACTGGGCCAGTTCCCGGGCCAAGGATCGGGCCAGTGGCCAGGGCAATTTGTTCGATTTATTCGCAGCTGCTGACGCTGGTTCCCCAGACGGCAGCGGTCCGGGTGATCTCAGCACGGCCCCGAAGGCAGCACCGGTGCGTGACTACCCCCCCACTGAAAAGTTGCGGCTGGAAAAGGAGCTGGTGGGCTTTTACCTCTCGGACCACCCCCTCAAGCAGCTGCACAAGCAAGTCAAGCTGCTCTCACCCATTGCCTTGGGCCAACTGGAGGAGCAGCCAGACAAGGCCAAGGTCAGCGCGGTGGTGATGGTGTCTGAGCTACGCCAGGTCAACACCCGTAAGGGGGATCGGATGGCGGTGTTGCAATTGGAAGACCTCACCGGCTCCTGTGAGGCGGTGGTCTTTCCCAAGAGCTATGCGCGCTTGGCCGACCACCTGATGGTGGATGCGCGCCTGCTGGTTTGGGCGTCCGTGGACAGGCGCGATGAGCGGGTGCAATTGATCGTCGATGACTGCCGCAGCATCGATGACCTCCAGTTGTTGATGGTGGAATTGCAGGCCGAGCAGGCCGCCGATATTGCCATCCAGCACCGGCTAAGGGAGTGCTTGCACCGCCACCGGCCGCCCCAGGATGAGGTGGGTTCGAGGGTCCCAGTCGTTGCCCTGGTGCGCCATCTCGATGACATTCGCTTTGTGCGGCTTGGTCCCCAGTTCTGTGTGGCCGATGTCGCCGCGGCGCTCGACACCCTGGCCTCCGCGGATTTCCAGGCTCGGGTTAGCTCACCTCTGGTTGCTGCTTAAAGCTTTTACAGGCTTTGAAGCTAGGGTCTGGTAGACACGCGAGCTCTGTCTGCAGCTTGGAGATTGCCTGAAACTTCCACTCCGTTCGATACTTCTACTCCGTTCGATACTTCAACTGTGTTCGAAGCCTGAACGTTGTCGCTCACTTGAAGTTCGTATGCAACTTGGCCTCTTTCTATGACTGGTTTCCACTCTGGTCTTTTCTTGTAAACCAGTGACGGTTCGGAGTTGAGGATTGGTGTCCCATTGCGTCGTGACACTTTGTTTAAGTACAGGTAGATTTTGATGCACAAGACGCTCGAAATGACCCCAACCAGTGCTCCCCCAACTCCATCGCTGAAATAGTGTGCACCACTGAATACCCTTGTGGCCATGCACCCAGCCGCCATGACGACCGCTGGAATTTGTAATTTCGGAAACTGCAACAGTAGGATCGTGCTGCCACCAAAGGCAACGGCTGTATGGGAGCTTGGAAAGCCAAGTCCAGAACTTCTGAATGGATCTGTCAACCAACTTCTGTACAGATAGAAGAATTCGCCATGGGGGCGCAGCCTCCGAATGATCAGTTTGCCAACTTCTGCAGCTCCTCCAGATAGCAAAGGAGAGGCAAAAAGAAGCCACTCTTTTCTATAGAGATGACGTCTCCACCCCGTCATAGCCCCTGGTCTGTCAGGCTTGGCTAGGAGTCGAGCTGTGATAGCAATGAGAACCCAGGTGCCAAGGAATCCCCAGCCCCTAAATAGTTGTATAAGATCGGGCTTTTTTATGTTGTCTAGCTTGGGAATACTTTCGATTTGAAAATCAAAAAGATGGGCAAGCCCGAGGGCGATTGCCCCAATGAAAAGCATGCGAAACAATAGCTTGCTCGGCATCTTTTCAAAAGTCTATTCTCGTGTGATTCGCGTGCTGCCCATGGTGCTCTGGATTACCTTTCTTGGTGAGCCCTGCAGCTGCGGTTGAAGCGCTTCCGTTCAGCGATTGGTCGAATCCTGTCGCATCGCTTTCAACGAGCTACGCAAGCGGCTGATGTTGACACCGATTTGTTCATTGCCAAGCAGGCTGCCTGGGGCGTCTTCCCAGCTGGCCGAGAGCACGCCGTAGCTCAGGCCGACCACACCCAAAAGAAAGCATCCACCAGATGCGGCCAGGGTGACTCCCGTGGGAACCTCAGCAATGTGGCGGGTGACGAGCAGGTAGCTGCCGATAAACACGCCCATGCCCATCACGGTTGGCACGCCGGTAGCTATGGCAATCCGCCTGGCCATGCGATTAGAAACGGCCTCAGGGATCACCTTTTGGCGGTTTGGGGCTGTTTGGCGGCTTGGGCCTCTGGTGGCTTTTGCCGGCTTCATCGGGCCCATGCCCTTGGGGCCCATGCCTTTGCCGGCCATCGCGTTTGGGGTCAGCGTGCGTTTGGATTGAGCGAGGCGTTGATCAGCCGCGGATGCCGAGCTTGGCGATCAGGGTGCTGTAACGCTCTTGGCTGATGCCCCGCAGGTAACCGAGCAGGCGTTTGCGGCGGCCGATCATTTTCAGCAGGCCCTGGCGGGAGGAGAAGTCGTGCTTGTTCTTCTGCAGATGCACCGTCAGCTGGCTGACCCGCTCACTGAGCATGGCCACCTGGACTTCCACCGATCCGGTGTCGGTGCCATGGGTCTGGTGACCGTTGATCAGTTCCTGCTTTTGGGTAATGGTGAGCGGCATGGGCTGGGTAGTGAAACGCAGGCTGCACCCGCGGCGTGCACCTACGGAGCAAACAATGAGCTTACCGCCCTGGGGGTCAGGCTACGTCGCGGGATAACCAACGCAGGCATTCGCGAATCCAGTCCTCGGCACCCGCGCCTTCGGCCAGGCCCAGGCCAGCGACAGCGCGCATGGCCCGCTGGATTTCCAGGGCCTCATAGCCCAGGGCCCCCAAGGTGAGATGCACCTCGTCGCGGCTGGCTCCCTCCAAGTTGATGGCAGGGTCGCCATCCCCATCGCCATCTCCTGCGCCACCGCCTTCGAACTCGCTGGCATCCAGTTGGTTCGCAAAGCGTTTCTGCAAGCGGCTGCGTAATTCCACGGCCAGGCGTTCGGCCGTGCGTTTTCCCACCCCAGGGGCCTTACTGAGGCGGCGTAGGTCGGCGTGCACGATCGCCTGGATGAGCTCGCTGGGAGCCATGGCTCCGAGCAGGCCCAGGGCCATTTGGGGCCCCACGCCGCTCACGGCCACCAATTCGCGAAACAGGTCGCGCTCATGTCTGTCGCTGAAGCCATAGAGGGTGGAGGCGTCTTCGCGGATCGAGGCATGAATGTGTAAGGCCGTAGGCGTGCCCACCGCAGGCAGTTGCAGCCACTGCCTGTGGCTCACCTGCACGTCGTAACCGACGCCGTGGCAGCGCAATTGCAGCCCGTAGCGCTTGTCGAGTTGCCATGGATCGGCGAGTTCCCCTTGCAGCCAGCCGATCATGGGAACAGTGAATGGCTCTCCATGCTGCCCGCCTCCCTCCCCCGCGGCCACGGCTTTGCCGGGGTCCTTGGCCTGCTCTCACCGGTGGTGACGGTCCCGATCGTGGCGTTGATGCTGTTGCTCTCCCTGGTGCTGGGCGGCTGTAGTGGTCGGGGCCAACCGGCCGCTTCCGTGGTGCAGAGCGCCTTGGCCTTGCAAATCCAACTCACCCAGGCGGCGATTGCCGAGGCGCTCCAGCTCAAAATCCCAGGGGCTCCTGAGGTGAGCCACGTGCGGGTGGCAAGTACCGATTCCGTGCGGATCGGGGAAGGCCGGGGCGTGCACCTCAAAGGAGAATTTGACTGGCGCCTGGCCGGCGACCCGGTGCGGGTGGACAGCCCGTTCGACATTTTTCTGCAGCGGGGTGAGCGGGGCCAGAGCTGGCGTTTGGCCAGGCCCCAGGCTTCGGACACTGGCAGCAGCCAGGGGTGGATCACCGATCCCCTGCCGCTTTAGGGCCGCTGAGGCTGATCCACGTGGCCGCCAGTACGAGGCCTGCTCCTGCCATGGTCCAGGCATTGATTGATTCGCCAAAAAAGAACCAACCCCAAAGGCCCGCAAACAGCACTTGGGAATAGCTGATCGCCGTGGCCCGGGCCGCCGGCAAGGCCATGAGGCCCCGGGTGAGGTACACCTGGCCAATTTGGGTGAACAGGCCCACCCCCCCAAGCCACAGCCATTCCTGGCCGGTGGGAAGCACCGGATGGAGCCATACCAGGGGCAGGCTTAGGGGGATGCTCACCAGGGGGAAATAGAAGACCACCACCAGCGGATGTTCGCTATGGGCCAAGGAGCGCACACTCACATAGGCCAGGGAGGTGAGCACGGCTCCAGCGATGGCAATCGCTACGGCCCCACTGGGCAGGCTTAGGGCTCCCCCAAAGATGGCGGCCGGCTGGGCCACCAGCAGCACCCCGAGCCATCCCACGGCCATGGCGACCAGCACCCGCTTGCCGAGTTTTTC
>CAMDSS010000172.1 GCA_945907085.1 Cyanobium sp. NIES-981
TAAATGCGGGAATAGAAGCCGGGCTGAGCCGCCAGCTTGTTGCGGATGGAATTGAAGAGGGCGGTCTCCTCTTCGTTGGAGGGGTGATCAAGAACGGAGAGATCCTTCTCAGCCTTGGTGCCCAGCACCACCAGACCGGTGGCATCGCCACCGTCGTCAAGGATCATGTTGGGCGTGCCGCCATCGCCCCACTCGAGAATGCGGTGGGTGAAGGCCCAGTACTCATCGAGGGTTTCGCCCTTGTAGGCGAACACGGGAACGCCTGCTGCCGCAATGGCAGCTGCGGCGTGGTCTTGGGTGGAGAAGATGTTGCAAGACGCCCAGCGCACCTCAGCGCCGAGGGCCGTCAGGGTTTCGATCAAGACCGCGGTCTGGATCGTCATGTGGAGCGAGCCCGCAATACGGGCGCCCTTGAGGGGCTGCTCGGCGCCGAACTTGGTGCGCAGGGCCATCAGGCCAGGCATCTCGGTTTCGGCAATCGCCATTTCTTTGCGACCGAACTCGGCCAAGCCGAGATCAGCAATCACATAGGTCGAGGTGCTCTGCAGGGCAGGCGCCGTGGGGGTAGCCACCATGGGTTGTCTCCGGTTCGTTCTGGGGGTCAACTCGCTCCCGGCTGGGAGGAGGGTTTGGAAAATGCTGCGGAGTCTCCGAGGCTTCGGGCTCGCTTCAAGGCAATCTACTAGGAGGTCTTGGAAGCCTGCGCCCACCGTGATCCAGCAGCAAAGCCAGCTCCACCAGAAGCGAGAGCACAGTCAGAAGCGCGAGCTCCCTGATGCGGCCGCCACCCAGGCCCTGGGGCACGACTTGGCTTTGCAACTCCCCCCAGGCAGCATCCTGCTGCTGCTCGGGGATCTCGGAGCGGGCAAAACCTGCCTGGTGCAGGGCCTGGCCAAGGGCCTCGGCATCGACGAGCCGATCACCAGCCCCACCTTTGCCCTGGCCCAGCACTACCAAGGCCAGGGGGGCAGGGCTCTGGTGCACCTCGATCTCTACCGGCTCGAGCTGGCCGCCGCGGCCGATGAACTGCTGGCTCAGGAAGAGGAGGAGGCCTTAGCCCTGGGGGCCGTGCTGGCGGTGGAATGGCCCGAGCGCTTGAGCGTCCTGCCGCCAGAGGCCTGGCAGGTGGGGCTGGAGTTGCGCGATCCCACCAATCCCGATGCGGGGCGCACGGCCTGGATCACCCCGGCCGGCCGTTGAGAAAGGCCCCCACCGCCGCTTCCGTGGGCTGGGGATCAATCGCCCCTTCCCCCTGACACACCAAAGCGCCACAGGCACTGGCAAAGCGCATGATTTCGCGCACGTCTGCCACTGAGCCGGGGCCCATCAACTCCCTCTGTCGCAGCTCTGGTTGGCCGCAGAGCCGGTGCAGCAGCCCGGCCGTGAAGGCATCGCCGGCCCCGGTGGTGTCCACCACGGGCACGGCAAAGGCCTCGAGGGATCCGGCCTGGCCGCCCCAGCACCAGCGCAAGGGGTTCGCCCCATCGCTCACCACCACCATGGGCCGCTGGCTCAAGGCTGCCGAAATCAGGCCCGGATACTGGTTGCCAAACAGCCACTGGGCTTCTTCGGCCGCACATTTAATCAACGCTGCCTGCTCCAGCAAGGGCCGGATCTGGGCGATGGCCGCCGGCGGCGGCCCGGATTCGGGCGGAGACGCCGGATCCCAAAAGGTGGGGCGCCAATTCACATCCACCGCCAGGGCCACCCCCGCGGTCTTGGCCCACTGCAACAGCCAGGTCAGGGCTTCGCTTGAGGCGAGGCTCGCCAAGGCAAGGGTGCCCACCAGCAGCCATTGGGCATAGCCAAAGGCCGGCTCCACCGCCGCTGCCAAGGCCCGCCGATCCACCGCCTGATCAGCAAAACCCAGGCCCCGATCTCCCGCAAAACCAGCAAAGGCCCGCTCCCCGGTGGCATCGCGCTGCACCAGCACCACCCGGCTTGGACGCTCCTGGTCCCATTGCAGGCCGGCGGTATTCACGCCGCGGGCCGCAAACAGCTCGGCAAACCTTTGGCCAATGGCGTCATTGCCCAGGCGGCCCAGCCAGGCCACGGGGGTACCAAGCCGGGCCAGGGCGCAGGCCCCATTGGCCGGGGCCCCACCCAGGTAATCGGCCTGGGGACCCAACCGGTCCACCAAAGCCTCGCCAAAACAGAGAACCTGAATTGACGCCATCAGGCGGCTGGCACACTCTCCCCAGGCTGAAGCCGTTCCAGCAGGGCGGCGATGATCTTGGCGTTGGCGGCCGGGAAGGGGTAGGCCCCGAGCTCCTGGGGATCCACCCACCGCACCTGCTGGCTAGCCAGGGGTTGGGGTTCGCCCGAGAGCCAACGGCAGAGATGCACCACAAAGCGCAGACGCTTGTGGCTGTAGGCGTGCTCGAGGCTGATCAGCTCCTCGCCCACCGCCACCTCAATCGCCAGTTCCTCGCTTAGTTCGCGCCGAATTGTGGCTTCGATCGGCTCTTCGGGCTCCTGCTTGCCACCAGGGAATTCCCACATGCCGCCCAGCAGCCCCTCATTCAGCCGCTGATCAATCAGCACCTGGCCGGCTGCATTGAGCACCACCCCCACGCCAATCACCTGGAAGGGGAGCGGTTTTGAAGCGTCCTTCACGGGGTAGCTGGCGGGATCGCCGGCAGCGTAGGCAGCGCAGCTCCCCTGCCAAGGGCAGGTGCCGCAGCTGGGATTACGGGGCGTGCAAAGGCTGGAGCCCAAATCCATCAGGGCCTGGTTGAACTCCCGGGGCCGCCTGGGATCGAGCAGCAGCTCGCTCATTTGCCAGAACCCAGCCAACACCCGCGCCGGAGGCCTGGGGCTACGGGTCAAGCGCGCCAGCACTCGTTTGACGTTGCCATCGAGGATGGCGAAGGGCAGATCAAAGGCCGAAGAGAGGATGCTGCCCGCCGTACTGCGGCCAATGCCCGGCAGGGCCAACCAACCCTCCAGATCCCGGGACCAGGGCTGGCCCCGCAACTGCCTGGCCCCCTGGTGCAGGCGCCGGGCCCGGGAGTAGTAGCCCAGCCCTTGCCAAAGCAGCAGCACGTCGTGCTCGCCGGCGGCTGCCAAAGCCTCCACCGAGGGGAAGGCCGCCCTCCAGCGCCGCCAGTAGGGCAGCACCACCTGCAACTGGGTCTGCTGCAACATCACCTCCGCCACCCAAATCGGGTAGGGATCAAGCCGCTCCCCAGGGGAAGCCGGCTCGCCTGTTGCCGTCAACTTCCAGGGGATCTGATGGCGGCCATGGGCGTGCCACCAGGCCAATAGGGCTGCGCGCAACTCGGGGGCAAGCTCCCCAAGGCGGCCTAAAGCCTTAGCCGAATCCACCCGGGCGGGCGCGGGACGTTGATAGGGAGACATTCCCCATGGCCGGCTGGGCTGGGGCCGGCATGGGCCTGCCGGTGTGGGGCACCGCCACGGCGTTAAACGCCATCGACCAGCGCTCCCCATCGCCCCGGAAGGGGGCTACCGAATGGGGCTGCCAGGCCGGAAAGATGTAGAACTCGCCAGGCACCGGAAGCATGTATTGGGCCATGCCGGTGCGGAAACTTTGGATGTGCCATTCCTCAGGGCCGTGGAAGCAGAGCTGGCCATCGAAGCTTTGGCCCGTGATCTGGGGAGGCACCTGGAGAAACAAAACCCCTGAGAACGTGCCGCCGTGGGTGTGGGTGGGGTTGTAGTCGCCGGCGCGCTGCACATTCAGCCAGACATCAATCATCTGCAGGCTGTAGCGGCCCTCTTCCCAGGGGCCCCGGCCCCCGGGGGGCTGTTGGTCGATCACGTGGCGAATCCAGCGCTCACAGCCCGGCAAAATCACGTGGCGGCAGAGCTGCTCCACCGCCGGAAACTGGGGGCCGAGTTCGAGCTGCAACGCCAGTTGGCCGGCCAATTTGGCCGAAGCATCGGGAGCCTTTTCCGGATGGGCCAACACATCGCTGGCCATCCGCTGCAGGCCCTCCAGCAAGGCCGGTTCCAGCTCTCCTTTGAGCAAGTAGCGCGGGAAGAGGCTGAGCACTTCCATCGACGCCCGGCCAGGAGAGGTCAAATTAGCTGGCGACGTAGGCCTCCACGGCATCGCTGATGCGGCGCAGGCCAGCCAGGCCATCGCGCTCCAAATTGCGCACCCGATCCCGGCTAATGCCGAGGATCCGGCCAATGCCGGTGAGGCTCATGGGTTCGGCGCCCTCCGGCCCCTCACCATCAATCCCATAACGCATCTTCAATACCCGGCACTGCAGCTCCGGCAGACGCTCCAGCAGCGCACGTAAATCCCCCTTTAGGCACTCCCCATCCACCTGCTCATCCGGCAGCTCCCCATCCCCAGCCAACAAATCCAGCAGCTCCGTGTCGTCGCCATCCCCCACCTTCATCTCCAAACTCACCGGCTGACGCGCCCGACACAGCAGATCCTTCACCTCCTCCTCGGGCAGTTCCACCGCCTCCGCCAATTCCGTCACCGTGGGCGTACGGCCCAGCAGCTGGCTCAATTCCCTCTGGCCCTTCTTGAGCTTGTTCAGGGTTTCGGTGATGTGGATCGGCAGACGGATCGTCCGGCTCTTTTCCGCAATCGCCCGGGTGATCCCCTGGCGAATCCACCAGTACGCATAGGTCGAGAACTTGTAGCCCCGCGTTGGGTCGAATTTCTCCACCCCACGCACCAGGCCGATCGTGCCCTCCTGGATCAAATCCAGCAGCTCCATATTCCGCTTGGTGTACTTCTTGGCCACGCTCACCACCAGCCGCAAATTCGCCGCCACCATCCGCTCTTTTGCCCGGCGCCCAGCCTTAATCCGCTTGTTCAGCACCGCATCCCCTAAACCCACAGCCTTCGC
>CAMDSS010000173.1 GCA_945907085.1 Cyanobium sp. NIES-981
AAAGCTGATCCCATGGCCTCGGCTCCTCAGGGCATGGGTGGTGCTGAGGCCGTAGGTGACATTGCCGCAAAAGGGCGATTTCTTGCCTAGCCAGGCAATGTGGGCCACCAGGGCTGCAGCATCCGGAGGCTCACGCTAACAGCGTCGCCAGGGCCTCTCAAAGAGGGCTGCAACGAGGGCGATCGCTGCCAGGGCCCATAGCACCGGCAGTAATCCATACCAAGTCACCACCGTGCCAGCCAGCACCAACGGGAGGCTGAGGGCAATGTTGATCAGGTTGTTTTGGAGGCCGAAAACCTTGCCGCGCAGGGATTCTGGCGTGTCTTCCTGGATGGTGGTTTGGGCAGGGATCGCCAGGAGCGCCGCTCCGATGCCCAGCACCGCGCAGAGGGCCAGGGTGAGGCCCAGCTGGCCGCGGAATTGGCCTAGTAGCAGCAAGCAAAAGGCAATCGTGCCCAGCCCCGTGGAGGCCAGGGTGCGGCGGCGCAGGCCATGGCCCCATTGGGCCACCGCTATCGCCCCAACGGCCAGGCCGACCCCACTCATGGCCAGCAGGATGCCGAACTGGGTGGGGCCGAGCACCTTGATCGCCGACGCCAGGCTGATAGCCAGCACATACAGCGCGGCGAGCAGGCTGTAGAGCAGCACGAGCTGGATCATGGCGCTGCGCACACTGCTGCGATCTTTGAGCACCTGGAAGCCTTCGCCAATTTCCCCCCAGACGCTGGTGCCAGCGGGTTGGCGGGGGGGCTCGTTGACCCGGATGCGGGCAATCGAAAGGGCTGCGATGCCATAGCAAATGGGCAGCAAGACAAATTCCCCGTCGTTGATGCCGATGTGGGCCAGTAGCCCTTGCAGCAGCCGCAGGATCGGATCACCCAGGGCAAAGCCCACGATCGTGGCGCCCATGCTGGTGGCCTGATAAAGCGAATTGGCGGCGAGCAGCTGGGGCTGGGGTACCAGCATCGGGATCGCGGCCTGCTCGGCAGGAGCAAAAAACTGGGTGAGCACCGATTCGCAGAAGGTGATCACTAGCAGACCCCAATAGCCCCAGCTCAGCCCCAGCCAGTGGGGGCCATCGATCAAACACAGGGGAATCAGCAGGGTCAGGCCGGCCCTGAGGGCGTTGGAAGCCACCATCACCTCCCGCTTGGGCCAGCGGTCGGCCCAAACCCCCGCTACCAGGCCAAGCACCATGGCCGGGATGGTGTTGGCCACATAGATGCCCGTGGCCAGCAGGGTGATCAGCTGGGCGCGGGTATCCAAATTGAAATTGAAGGCGCCGGCGGCTTCGGCGATGGCCCCCTCACTGGGTGGTGCGGTGGTCACCCAGTATTGGGCGATCAAAAACACCATGAACACGATGTAGAACTTGTCGGCCAGCTGGCTAAAGAGCTGGCCGATCCAAAGTTTCCGGAATTCCGGCAGGGTGAGCACACCCAACACCCCGGTGCCTGGTCCGGGGTTGGATCCTTTGGGGGCTTGATGGCCGCGCAAGCTGGCTTGTCTTCGGTTCTGGTCCGTCATGATGGCCCAAAGCCCATGCGAAGCAGCTTGAAGGCCCTGGGACGGCGCCCCACATGCTCGCTGCACCAACTCTCCACCACATCGAGCAGGTGCATCCAGACCGCTTCGGGCCCCATGAGTTCCCCGTCCCGTTTGCGCGGCAGGGCCGGCCGCAGCAGCCGCTGCAGCAGGGCCAATTCGGAGGCGTTGAGCACCACCCGGGCCCCAGCGATGGCACCGATGGCCAGGCCTTCGCTGGGCACCAGGCTGCAGCGCCAAGCCCAGTTGCCAATGGGGGGATCCAAGGGCTCCCCCGTGCGGCTGCATTGGGCCATGGGCAAGGCATAGCCGCCGAGGGCGAGCAGGTGCATGGAACCCTGCACGGCGATCGCCAGGGCTTCGAGGTTGGGGCCGTGCCCGCGGACCAGCTCCTCGAGCCGGCCGAGCTGCATCAGCACATCGCCCAGGATTCCAGGCACGGGGGTTCCCGTGGGAACCAGAGCCAGGCCCAGTTCGGCCAGGGCTTGGGCTGCGGAGAGGGTCTCGAGCCGTTGGCCCAGCTGGCTGTAGTTGTGCAGGGTTTTGAGTTGGCGCACCCGTTGCAGGCCGCTGCCCCCGCCCACCTGCAGCCGGAGATGGGCCAGGGGCACGGCTCCAGCCAGGCTGCTTTTGGGCCGGCGAGCTCCGGGAACGGCAAGCCGCAACAGGCCCTCCTGATCCGTCAGCAGGGTGAGGAGGCGGTCGTTTTCCCCCAGGGGTTTGCTGCTGAGGGCCAGCCCCTCAACGCTCTGCTCAGCCACGGTTTGGCTTAGGCACGCAGGGCCTGCATGAGGGCAACTCCCCGGCTGGTGCCGAGTCGGCTGGCGCCCGCTTCCACCAGATCAAGGGCGTGCTCGAGGCTGGCGATGCCTCCGGAGGCCTTCACGGCTGCCCGGCCCCGGGCCAGGTCCCGCAGGGTTTGCACTTGCGCAACGGTGACCGGTGGGCCAAAGCCGCTGCCGCTTTTGAGATAGCGCACGCCGGCATCAATGCTGATCTCCACCAACAAGGCGAGGGCCTCGGCATCGAGGCGTCCGGCTTCCAGGATCACTTTCACCGGCCGGTCCAATTCGCAGATGGCGGCGAGTTCATCCAGCACCGCTGTGGTGTTGCCATCGGCGAGGGCGCCGAAATCGGGCACCACATCGAGTTCGTCGGCACCGGCTTCGAGGGCGGCTTCCGCTTCCGCTTGCTTGATCCGCTGGGGGATCGTGCCAAAGGGAAAGCCCACCACGGCGATCAGTTTTGGGCTTTGGCCTTTGCCACTGCCGGAAAGGGGCAGTTTCTCGCGGGCCAACTCCACCCAGCGGGAGGCCACGCACACTCCGGCAAAGCCAAAGTGGCGGGCCTCATCGCAGCACCGGGCGATCGCCTCGTGGCCCTGGTGGGGATCGAGCAGGGCATGGTCGATCAAAGGGGCGAGGTCGGGACGGTCCCGTTTCAAGGTTGCTTCGACTGAATCACCCCAAACCCCCCATGGTTGCGGCGATAGGCCACGTGGATTTGACCACTGGTCGCATCGCGAAAGACATAAAAATCGTGGTCAATCAGCTCGAGCTGGTGCAGGGCTTGATCCAGCTCCATGGCAGGCATCTCAAAGTATTTGCGACGGACGCCCCGGCTGGGCAGCGCGGGCTCTTTGCCAGCGGTGAGGGATGCCTCGACCGGCTGCTCGTCGACCACCGCTTCAGTGGGAGGAGTCAGGGAGGCTCGGTGCCCTGGGCTGTGGTGGTGGTCCTTAATCCTGTCGTGATAGCGCTGGAGTTGACGGCTGAGTTTGCTGGCGGCCAGATCAATGCTGGCGTAAAGATTGTCGCTGTGTTCCTGGGCGCGGATCACGGTCCCATTGGCAAAGACCGTCACCTCCACGGTCTGCTGGGGAACCCGGGGGTTGCGGGCGACCGAGAGGTGCACATCGGCTTCCTTGACCAGGCCCTCGAAATGGTTGATGGCGCGGCTCAGTTTGGTTTCGGTGTACTCGCGGATGGCTTCGGTGACGTCAAGATTGCGGCCATGGATCAGCAGTTTCATGGGATGGCAGTCGACTCCAGTGCTCAGGCGGAGCCACGCTAGGAAGTCTTTTTGATGGGACCCAGCCTCGACGCAATCCTTTTTGAAAGGGCGGAGCCCCTGGCCTTTCAACGGGCTTGGCAGGCCCAGCAGCAACTGCAGCAACGCCTGTTTCGCGATCCCACCGGGCCCGATGCCTTGATGCTGCTGGAACATGAGCCCTGCTTCACCCTGGGCCGCGGCTCGGATCCTGGCTTTCTGCGTTTTGATCCGGCCGATCCTCCCTGGCCCGTGCACCGGATTGATCGCGGCGGCGAGGTGACCCACCATCTGCCGGGCCAATTGGTGCTCTATCCCGTGCTCAACCTGGAGCGCCATGGGGCCGATCTCCACCTCTACCTGCGCTCCCTCGAGCAGGTGGTGATTGATCTGTTGGCTGGGTTGGGCTTGGCCGCTGGCCGGCTTGAGGGTCTCACTGGCGTGTGGCTCGAGGGCCAGAAAGTGGCAGCCATTGGTGTGGGGGCCAAGCGCTGGATCAGCCAACACGGCCTGGCGCTGAATGTGTCGTGCCCGCTCGAAGGGTTTTCCCAGGTGGTGCCCTGTGGCATCGCCGATCGCCCGGTGGGGCGCCTGGTCGATTGGCGGCCAGAGCTCAGTTGCGCCCAGGTGCGGCCCCTGTTGATCGAAGCCTTCTCGCGTCAATTTGATCTGGCTTTGCGGCCCCCCGAGCCCCACGAAGCCCTCGAAGGGTGGTAAGCCTGCAACACCACAAGGTTGCCGCTACCCCTGTGACTGCTCCCCTCCTGCCCAAGACCCCCAGGCGCGCCGAGATCCATTGGCGGGCGAGTCGGCGCGATCGGCGGGCCCTAAGGCAGCGCAGCGACTGGGGCCACCTCAGCGGTTTGGAGCAGCTCTGGCCTGCCTTGGCCCAGAGCTACGGCGATGCCCCGGCCCTGGAGGCTCCCCACGCCAATCCGCCCGAAGTCTTGAGCTTTCGCCAGCTGCACCAGCAGATCGGCCAGGCGGCCTTGGGCTTTGCCCAGCTTGGGGTGAAGTCAGGCGATGTGGTGGCCTTGTTTGCGGAAAACGGCCCCCGCTGGTTGGTGGCTGATCAAGGCCTGATGCGCGCTGGGGCCGCCGATGCGGTGCGGGGGGCCAGCGCCCCGGTGGAGGAGCTCCTCTACATCCTGGGCGACTCGGGCGCCGTGGGCCTGGTGGTGGAGTCGGAGGCCCTGCTCGACAAGCTCGACCTGGCAGGCGG
>CAMDSS010000174.1 GCA_945907085.1 Cyanobium sp. NIES-981
GCTGCGCAATGCCCTGCCCATCGAGGCCCCCGACCTGCAGGAACTCCAGCATCGGCTGGAAGGCACCAGCGACGACCTGCGGGCCAAACGGTGGCCTGCCTTGGTCAACGGGGTCCGGCGCAGCCAATCCCTGCTCAGTAGCCGCCAAGCGTCGATTCTGGAGGGCTTCAGCCCCGACAGCCGCGACACCGCCGCGGCCCTATTCGACGATCTGGCCGGGCAGCTGCAAATCCTGATCACGGCCGCAGAAGCCCAAGATCGCGAAGGGTTTCTCGCCTCCCGCCGCGAAGCCCTCAACGGCATCGGTAAGGCCGAAGACCTGCTGGTCGGTCCCTTCCCGTTTGAGATCCCCAGCGAGTTCGCCGCCCTCCCCAGGCTGCTCGGCAGGGCCACGGTGCAACTCACCACCACCAAGGGTGATCTCACCGCGGTGGTGGATGGCTACAACGCCCCCCTGACGGCGGGTGCCTTTGTGGATCTGGTGGAGCGCGGCTTCTACAACGGCCTGCCCTTCATCCGGGCCGAAGACTTCTACGTGCTCCAAACCGGCGACCCCAAGGGGCCTGATGAGGGCTTCATCGACCCCAAGACCAAAACGGAACGCCAGGTACCCCTTGAGATCAAGGTGCCTGGCCAAGGGGCGCCGTTTTACAACCAAACCTTTGAGGATCTGGGGATGTTCAAAGCAGCTCCCGAATTGCCCTTCTCCACCAAAGGCACCCTGGGCTGGGCCCACTCCGACGAGGTGCTCGATGACGGCTCCTCCCAGTTCTTCCTGTTCCTGTTTGAGCCCGAGCTCACCCCGGCGGGTCTGAACCTGATTGATGGCCGCTACGCCGCCTTCGGCTACGTGGTGGATGGCTTCGATGTGCTCGAAGAGCTCACCGCCGATGACGGCATCGTGAAAGCGAAGGTGATCGAAGGGGCGAGCAACCTCCAGCCCCATGGCTGATCAGGCAAAACCCAGTAGGCACAAAAAAACCGCCCTTGATGGAGGGCGGTTCTAAGGCGAAAGGGCCAAAGCCCCTAGGCATCTACTTGTAGTTCTTGGCCACGATTTCAGCCAGATCAACAACGCGCTGGCTGTAGCCCCACTCGTTGTCGTACCAGGCAATCACCTTGACCATGTTGTCGCCCATTACCAGGGTGAGATCGGCATCGACAATGGTGGACTCGTTCGTGCCGGCGTGGTCGCTGGACACCAGGGGCAGATCGCAATACTTAATGATGCCCTTCATGGCCCCCTCAGAGGCCTCCTTGAGGATGGCATTCACTTCTTCGCGGGTGGTGCCTCGGCTCACTTCCAGCACCATGTCCACCACCGACACGTTGGGGGTCGGAACACGCATGGCGATGCCGTTCAACTTGCCCTTCATCGGGGGGTAAACCAGGGCAACGGCCTGGGCCGCACCGGTGGAGGTAGGCACGATGTTGACGGCGGCCGCCCGGGCCCGACGCAGGTCGCGGTGGCTGGCGTCGAGAATTCGCTGGTCACCCGTGTAGCTGTGGGTGGTGGTCATCGTGCCTTTGACGATGCCGAAGGTTTGATCCAACACCTTGATGATCGGCGCCATGCAGTTGGTGGTGCAGCTGGCGTTGCTGAGGATGTTGAAATCTTCGTTGCGGTATTGATCGGCGTTGACGCCAACCACGAAGGTGCCCACACCGGGACCCTTGCCAGGGGCCGTGAGGATCACTTTCTTGGCCCCTGCTTCGAGGTGCTTGCTGGCGCCCACGTCATCGTTGAAGACACCGGTGGACTCGATCACCAGATCAACGCCCCATTCCTTCCAGGGCAGGTTGAGGGGGTTGCGGTCGGAGAAGCACTTGATCTCCCTGCCATTCACGACGATCGTGTTGTCCGTGTAGCTGACTTCGGCGTCGCGAATGCGGCCGAGCATCGAGTCGTACTGGAGCAGGTGGGAATTGGTCCGGGGATCGGAGGTGTCATTAAGACCCACCACCTCGATGCCCGTATTGGCACCTCGGCTCAACCAGCAACGCATGAAGTTGCGACCAATTCGGCCGAATCCATTGATCGCAACGCGCATGGTCATGGCAAAGCGCGGCAAAAGCCGCTAGCAAAGGGGGATTTGGCTGCCGATCATACAGAAACTGATTTGGCGAACCCTCTTGCGGCCCGGGGCTTCAAGCCGGACCATGCCGGAACGCGCAGCATCTCGTAAAGGTGCCCTGGGCGTTGCCGGCCTAATTTGAGCTCGGCTGAATCCCTGGCTTGGAGTTGCCCTTGGCCCCGTTGCTTGATCGCCATCAACCCATCCACTTCATTGGGGTTGGAGGCATCGGCATGTCTGCCATCGCAGGAATTCTTGCCCAGAGGGGCTTTGTGGTGAGCGGATCCGACACCCGCGACAACGCCGTGCTCGACCAACTCCGTCGCCAGGGCGTGCGGGTCTTCCGCCAGCAAAGCTCCTCCACGGTGGCCGCCATTCGCAGCGGCACCGATCAAGCACCCTTGGTGGTCATCAGCTCGGCGGTGCCCCCATCGAACCCCGAATTGCTGGAAGCCCAGCGGGTGGGCCTGAGCATTTGCCACCGCTCCGATGTGTTGGCAGCCCTGATCAATGCCCAGCCCTCAATTGCCGTGGCTGGCAGCCATGGCAAAACCACCACCAGCTCCCTGATTGCCACGCTCTTGGCCGCCACCAACCACGACCCCACCGCCGTAATCGGCGGCATCGTGCCTGCCTTTGGCAGCAACGGTCGCCAGGGCGAGGGACGGCTGCTGGTGGCAGAGGCCGATGAATCCGATGGCTCCCTGGTGAAATTTCAGGCCCAGCTCGGGATCCTCACCAACGTGGAGCTCGACCACACCGACCACTACCCCAACCTCGAGGCCCTGATCAGCACCCTGCAGCGTTTCAGCAGTCGATCCAAATCCCTCTTAGCCAACTGGGATTGCCCCGTTCTCAAGCACCATTTCAAAGCCAAGTACTGGTGGTCCAACCAGAGTCCCAAGGGCGTGGCCTTTGCGGCGATAGCCACCCAAGAGCGGGGTGATGGCACCAGGGCGGATTTCTACGAGCAAGGCCAGAAGGTGGGTTCGTTTGACCTTCCATTACCCGGCCGCCACAACCTCAGCAATGCCACGGCCGCCATGGCGGCCTGCCGGATCGAAGGCGTGGCCTTCGCCGAATTGCGCCAGGCCGTGGCAGCCCTCAAACCGCCTGGGCGGCGGTTCGATTTCCGGGGTGATTGGCAGGGCCGCCTGGTGGTCGACGACTACGCCCACCACCCCAGCGAGGTGGCCGCCACCCTGGCCATGGCCCAGCTGATGCTCACCAGTGGCCGCAGCCCCCTGCCGATCAATCCCAAACGGCTCGTAGCGGTCTTTCAACCCCATCGCTACACCCGCACGGCCCAATTCCTCGATGGCTTTGCCCAAGCCCTCAGCCAGGCCGACCTGGTGCTGATCGCACCCCTCTATGCCTCAGGGGAAGCACCCATCCAGGGCGTGAGTAGTGCGGCTCTGGCAAAGGCCGTGCAAGACCTGGCGCCCCTGAGTCGGGTGGAGGTGGCCACCAGCCTGGATGAACTGGCCCGGCAGGTGGCAGACGCTTCGATTGAGGGGGATTTGGTGTTGGCCATGGGGGCTGGAGATGTGAACAGCCTCTGGGAGCGGCTCAATCGGCTTCCCGTCTTCGGCGATGCCTACTTACCCCTGGCGGCCTAAGGGCCATGGTGGCCTCCCCTAGCCATCACCCCAGCCTGCGCCAGGGCGTTGGCCTCGCTGAATTCACCACCTGGAAGGTGGGCGGCACCGCGGAGTGGTTCGCAGAACCGACCCATCAAGACGACATCAGGGCCCTGGTGGGCTGGAGTGGGCACCACCGCCTCCCCCTTCACTGGATTGGGGCGGGCTCCAACCTGCTCATTGCCGATGGGGGCCTCGACGGCCTCACCCTCTGCAATCGACGACTCCAGGGCAGCTGCCTGGATGCCACGGGCGGCTGGATTGAAGCCGAGGCGGGGGAACCGCTCCCGACGTTGGCCAGAAAAGCGGCCCGCGCTGGGCTGGGCGGGCTGGAATGGGCCGTAGGGATCCCAGGCACCGTGGGGGGCGCTGTGGTGATGAATGCCGGGGCCCAGGGGGGCTGCATCGCCGAATGGCTGCATTCGGTGCAACTGCTCGACCCGAAAAACCCCGATCAGCCCGTGACCTGGAGCGCCAGCGACCTGGCCTTTGGCTACCGGCAAAGCCGACTGCAGCATGAACCCCTGATCGTGCTGTCGGCTCGGTTTCGCCTGGATCACGGCCATGATCCCGCCGCTGTCACAGCCCGCACAAGCACCAATCTGCACAGTCGCACAAGCACCCAGCCCTATCAACAACCCAGCTGCGGCAGCGTGTTTCGCAATCCCGAACCCCACAAAGCCGGCCAGCTTATCGAAGCCCTCGGACTCAAAGGCCTGCAAATCGGCGGAGCCCAGGTTTCCCCCATTCATGCCAATTTCATTGTCAACACAGGCGGAGCTACTGCCGCCGACATCGCTGCCCTGATCGCAGACGTGCAGCGACGCGTCGAAGCCGCCCATGGCATCACCCTGCATCCGGAAGTGAAGCGCCTGGGCCAAGACAATCCCTGGATCTAACCCACCCCTGATTGCGCGCCGACCCTTAGCCTGCAACCAGCAAGAACCCCCGGCATGGCTGGCTTCGGACTCCCCAACTTTGGCCAGCTCACCGAAGCCTTCAAAAAGGCCCAAGAGCTGCAGCAAAACGCCCAAAAGCTGCAAGAAGAACTCGATGCCATGGAGCTGGA
>CAMDSS010000175.1 GCA_945907085.1 Cyanobium sp. NIES-981
CCGAGTTCCACCAGGCCTTCCACCAGCACCCGCAGGGCCGCATCGTGCACCCCTTCGGCGGTTTGGCCTGGGGCCACCGCGGCCACCGCGGCCTCCTGGGCCGCCAGCACCAGCCCATAGAGGGCCCGCTGCTCGCCACTGAAGCGCCCCCCCACCGGGAAGGTGCGGGTGATGTCGCCGTTGTAGTAGTCGTTGAGGGAGCATCCCGCATCGATCAGCACCAGGTCGCCATCGCGGAGCTCGGCGCTGTTGGCGGTGTAATGCAGCACGCAGGCATTGTCGCCACCGGCCACGATCGAGCCATAGGCCGGGCCGCGGGCGCCCTGCTCGAGGAAGTGCTGCTCAATCACCGCCTGCACCTGCCGTTCCTTCAGGCCGGGGCGGGTCACCTGGCGGGCCAATTCATGGGCTTCGGCGGAGATGCGGGCGGCCTCCCGCATGCGCTCCAGTTCTTCGGGCCCCTTGCGCAGGCGCTGGGCGTGCAGAAGCGGACAGGGAGCCACAAGGCCGAGGGCCGCCGCTCCGCTGCGGGGAGCCCGATCGAGCTGCTGGCCCCAGGCCTCGAGCACCAAGGGCTCCACCTGGGGGTGGCGCCCCACCCGAAAGGCAATCCCTTCTGCGCCCTTGAGGTAGTCGGCCAGGCGCTGGGGGAGCTCCCCAAGGGGATGGGCAAGATCGGCGCCAAAGGTATTCACGGCCCCGTCCACGCCCCAGCGGAAGCCGTTCCACACTTCTGCGGTGGGCTCCTTGGGCTCCACAAACAACACAAAGCGGGCGTCGTCGCGGTGGGGTAAGAACAGGGCCACCGCTCCTGGTTCGTCAAAGCCCGTGAGATACCAAAAATCGCTGTTCTGGCGAAAGGGGTACTCGCAGTCGGCGTGGTGCACCACCATCGGCGCCGCCGGAATCACGGCCGCCACCCCACCCAATTGCTCAAAAAAACGGGCCCGGCGCTGGGCAAAGATCGACATCAACGGGCAGCCTGGAGCGCAACGGTTGCACGCCAGTTTGATCGAGCCCCGCCAGCAGCCGTTGGCAGAGCCGATTAAATAGGTGTATTGCGCCCACCTTGGCGCCCAGTACCCCATCGCGGTTCGATGTCCTCCTCCAGATGCAGGCCTGAATGAACGACGTTGTCGCCCTGGCGCTGCTGGTGGTGGTCGTGATCGCAGGCTCGGCCCTGGCTTCGGGAATAGAAGCGGCCATTCTCACGGTGAACCCGGCCCGGGTGCACGAATTGGCGAACCGCGCCAGGCCGCTGCGCGGCGCTCGCCGGCTCGATCAACTGCGCCAACGCCTGGGCCGCACCTTGGCAGTGCTGGTGATTGCCAACAACGGCTTCAACATCTTTGGCAGCTTGATGCTGGGCGGCTATGCCGCCGCAGTGCTTCACAACCACAACGTGGCCGGGGTCGCCCTGCCCTTGTTTTCCATCGGCCTCACCGTGCTGGTGATCCTGCTGGGAGAAATCCTGCCCAAATCCATGGGCAGCCGTTTTTCGATGCCCGTGGCCCTGGCCAGCGCGGGGGCCGTGCATTGGCTCGGGCGGCTGATGCTTCCGTTGGTTTTGCTGCTTGAGCAGGTGCTGCCTGCGATCACCCAAGACAACGAAATCAGCACCAACGAAGACGAAATCCGCCTCTTGGCCAGGCTCGGTTCCCAAAAGGGCCAAATCGAAGCGGATGAGGCGGCCATGATCGCCAAGGTGTTCCAGCTCAACGACCTCACAGCCCGCGACTTGATGGTGCCGCGGGTGTCAGCCCCCACCCTCGATGGCGGGGCCCGCCTTGGCCAACTTCGCCCGGAACTCTTGGCAAACCATGCCGAATGGTGGGTGGTGCTGGGCGATGAGGTGGATGAGGTGCTCAGCGTGGCTAGCCGGGAACGCCTGCTCACGGCCCTGCTCGAGGGCAAAGACAACCTCACCGCCGCCGCCCTCGGCGAACCGGTGGAATTCGTACCCGAAATGATCCGCGCCGATCGGCTGCTCACCGCGTTTCGGCGCGACACGACGGGCGTGCGGGTCGTGGTGGATGAATTCGGTGGTTTCGTGGGTGTGATTGGTCCTGAAGCCGTCTTGGCGGTCTTAGCGGGCTGGTGGCGTCGCCCCCAGCCGGCAAGCGAGCCCACCTGATGGCACCAGAGCCCTCCACCCCGATGCGCTGCCGCCTGCTGCTTGAGCAGTGGCGCCAGCAACTGGTGCTCAGTGGGCGCGAGCATGCCGTGGTGGAAGGCCTGCTGGGGGCCTTTGATCGCCAATTGCTGCGCTTGCAAAGCCAGCACCTCAAGGTCGCCGTGTTCGGCCGGGTGGGGGTGGGCAAATCGAGCCTGCTCAATGCCCTGCTCGGCCATGACGCCTTTGCCACCGATGTGGCCCATGGCTGCACCCGCCACCAACAGGCCCAGCCGTGGCACCAAGCCATTGCGGGGCTGCAACGGGTCGAACTGGTCGACACCCCAGGTATCGACGAGATTGCCGCCGCCGGCCGGGCCCGCCTGGCGGGCCGGGTGGCCCTCGGCGCCGACCTGGTGCTGCTCGTGATCGATGGCGACCTCACCAGCGTCGAGCTCGAGGCCCTCGAAGCGCTCTTGGCCAGCGGTAAGCCCCTGCTGTTGGTGCTCAACCGCTGCGATTGCTGGCCCGCTGGCGAGCAGGCCGCCCTGGTCGCCAGCATCCGCCGGCGCCTCCCGCCCAAGGCCCGCCACTTGCAGCTGGTGGCCGTCGCCGCGGCCCCCCGGCGGGCCAGCGTCCTGGCCGACGGCCGGGTGCGCAGCAGCGTCGAAGCGCCGCGCATTGGCCCCCTGCGGGAGGCCCTGGTGGCGTTACTGGAGGAGCACGGTGAACTGCTCCTGGCCCTCAATGCCCTGCGCTCTGCCGATCGCCTCCACCACCAGCTGCAGCGCTGGCGCCTGAGCCACAGCCGCCAGGCAGCCCAAAGCCTGATCGGCCGCTTTGCGGCGCTCAAGGCCACCGGAGTGGCGGCCAATCCGCTGGTGCTTTTGGATCTGGCCGGAGGCCTGGCCTGCGATACGGCGCTGGTGCTGCAGCTCTGCCAGCTCTATGGCCAGAAGATGCACAGCACCAGCGCCAGGGCGCTCCTCACCCGCCTATCGGGCCACAACGCCCTGTTGGGTGGGGCCCAGCTCGGCATCCAAGTGGTGCTGAGCCTGGTCCGCCAGCTGCTGCTGGTGGCGGCCCCCCTCACGGGAGGCCTCAGCCTGGCCCCCGCCGCCCCCGTGGCCATCGCCCAGGCCGCCCTCGCCGTGCACACCACCCGGCGCACGGGCCGGTTAGCGGCGGCCGAACTGATCAAAGGCGCCGAACGGGGCGGCAAGCCGGGGGCCTTGATGCGGCGACTCAGCCACAGCGATCCCCAGGTGCGCCAGTGGCTCAACACCTGGCAGCACCAGTCCCCCGCCAGTCCGCGCTCGAGCCTCCAAGCCCTGCTGCCATGAGCCAACTGGCCCTCTTTGGCACCAGTGCCGACCCTCCCACCTGCGGCCACCAGGCCCTGCTCGAGGGGCTACTGGGCCTCTATCCCGCCGTCGCCACCTGGGCCAGCACCAACCCGCTCAAAGAGCACGGGGCGCCCCTGGAGGAGCGGGCCCAGCTGTTGGGCTGCCTGGTGGAAGCGATCGGTAACCCGCGGCTCGAGCTCGCCCAGGAGCTCAGCAGCCCATGGACGATTGAAACCCTGGAGCGGGCCCACCAGCGCTGGCCCGCAGCCGAGCTGGTGTTTGTGGTGGGCAGTGATCTAGCGGCCCAAATCCCCAGCTGGAAGCAGGCGGATCAAATCCTGGGCCGCTGCCTCCTGGCGATTGTGCCCCGCCATGGCTGGCCCCTCACCAGCCAACACCGCGAGGCCCTCGAAGCCCTGGGATCCCAGCCGATGGAACTCGCCCTGGAGATCCCCGCCACGGCCAGTTCTGCCGTGCGCGAACTGCTCGACCCCAGCCAGATTCCGGCCGCCGTCCTACCGGCCTTGCTCAAGCACAATCGCTATGGCCTTGCTGAGCCGCCCTGCTGATGCGCATCGCCCTGGCCCAAATCAATCCCCTGGTGGGAGATCTGGCTGGCAATGGGGCCCGAATTCTGGCGGCCTGCCAGGAAGCGGCAGCTGGCCACGCGGATCTGGTGGTAACCCCGGAGCTTTCCCTCTGGGGTTATCCGCCCAGGGATCTGCTGCTGCGGCCTGCCCTGCTCAGCACCCAACACGACGTCTTGGATCAACTCACCGCCGAGCTGGCGGGCACCCACCCCTCCCTGGCCCTGCTGGTGGGCGTGGCCGAACCGATTGCGGCAGCCGAGAAGCCCAACCTGTTCAACGCCGTCGCCCTGGTCGCCGGTGGCCAATGGCGCATCGTTGCCCGCAAACAACTGCTGCCCACCTACGACGTCTTTGACGAACGGCGCTATTTCCAAGCGGCAGACCAGCCCGCCGTTCTGGAGTTCCAGCAGGGCGGTCGCAACTGGACGCTGGGTCTCACCATCTGCGAAGACCTCTGGGTTGAGGAGGAACTGCAGGGCCACCGCCTGGCTGGTCCCGATCCCGTAGCCGCGCTGCAACCGCACCGGATCGATGTGCTGCTCAATCTCTCAGCCTCCCCGTTTGGCCAGGCCAAGGCGGCCCTGCGCCATCGCCTCGCCGCCCGCGCCAGCCAAAAATTGCAGTGCCCGGTGGTCTATGTGAACCAGGTGGGCGGCAACGACGAGCTGGTGTTCGACGGGGCCAGCTTTGTGGTGGATGCCAGCGGCCAGGTGGCGGCCCAATTGGC
>CAMDSS010000176.1 GCA_945907085.1 Cyanobium sp. NIES-981
CCAGACGGATCGCTGCGGGCCGGACTCACGGTGATCCTGTTTCTGCTCGGGAAGGGTGAAACCAGCCGTTGGCACAGGGTGAGCGGAGCCGATGAGGTCTGGGCCCATGCCGGGGGTGATCCCTTGGAGCTGAGCTGCCTTCCGCCCCAGGGCGGACCCATCTCCCGGATCCTGCTTGGATCCGACCACCAGCCCGTCGCCGTGGTGCCCGCGGACCATTGGCAGGCAGCCCGCTCTCTTGGGGCGTGGTCCCTAGTGAGCTGCTGCGTTGGGCCGGGTTTTGACTTTGCCGACTTCGCGCTGTTGGCAGACCTAGCAAGCCAGGACCAACCAGCCGGGGCCGATCCCGCCTTGCTCTAGGGCTTCTGGGTAGGCTCCAACGATCGAAACCATGTGATGGGCAGCAGCTTCGGCAAGCTCTTTCAGATCAGCACCTTCGGGGAATCCCACGGGGGCGGTGTGGGGGTGATCGTCGATGGCTGCCCGCCACGGCTCAACCTCGACCTCGATGCCATCCAGGCCGAACTGGATCGCCGCAAACCGGGTCAAAGCAAAATCACCACCCCGCGCAAGGAAGCCGACCAGGTTGAAATCCTCAGCGGTCTGCTCGATGGGGTCACCCTGGGAACCCCGATCGCCATGGTGGTGCGCAACAAGGACCAACGGCCCGGCGATTACAAGGAGATGCAAGTGGCCTTTCGGCCCTCCCATGCCGATGCCACCTACCAGGCGAAGTACGGCATCCAGGCCCGCAGTGGGGGTGGACGCGCCTCCGCCCGCGAAACGATTGGCCGCGTGGCCGCTGGAGCCATTGCCAAACAACTGCTGGCCAAGGCCCACGGCACCGAGGTGATCGCCTGGGTACGCCGCATTCACACCATCGAAGCCAACGTGGATCCCGCTGGGGTGAGCCTCGAAGCCGTGGAAGCGAACATTGTGCGCTGCCCTGACCAGGCGGTCGCCGAGCAGATGATCGAGCGCATTGAGGCCATTGGCCGCGAAGGCGACTCCTGCGGGGGGGTGATCGAGTGCGTGGTGCGCAATCCCCCCGTCGGGATGGGCACGCCAGTCTTTGACAAGCTGGAAGCCGACCTCGCCAAAGCCGTGATGTCGCTGCCTGCGACCAAGGGCTTTGAAATCGGCTCCGGGTTTGCCGGCACCCTGCTGAAGGGCAGCCAACACAACGATGCCTTCCTGCCCACCACCGATGGCAGCCTGCGGACCGCCACCAACAATTCAGGCGGGATTCAGGGAGGCATCAGCAACGGTGAACCGATCCTGCTGCGGGTTGCTTTCAAACCCACGGCCACGATTCGAAAGGCCCAGCAAACCATTGATTCCAGTGGTGCCGCCACAACGCTGGAGTCGAAAGGTAGGCACGACCCCTGTGTTCTACCGAGGGCCGTACCGATGGTGGAAGCCATGGTGGCCCTCGTGCTCGCCGATCACCTGCTCCAACAACAGGCCCAATGCAGCCTTTGGTAATCGGGCCTGCATTGGGGAGCCAGCCCTGAGCCCTAGAGCGGAGCTGCCACCACTGCCCCGTTGCCACTGGGGGGTGTCGAGGCAGAGCTCCCCAAGCGACCCACCGCCTTCGCCATCCGCTTAGCCACGGAGGATGCTGCGGGCTTACTCGCTACAGGCTTCGTCACTGCAGGCTTTTTGACAGCGGGCTTCTTGGCAGCAGGCTTTCTGACGGCAGCCTTTTTGACTGCGGGCTTAGCCGCTGTGGGCTTTGTTACTGCAGGTTTTTTGACGGCAGGTTTTTTAGCTGCAGATTTTGGAGAAGCCGCTTTTTGAGAGGTGGCTTTTGGAGTCGTGGCTTTTAGGGCAGGCTTTTTGGTTGCCCCAGGCTTCAGCGCTACGGCCTGATTGGGGTCGGCCTTCGCAGCAGCTGCCTTGGCAACGGGTTTGCGGGCTGGGGCCTTTTTCGCCGCAGGCTTGCGGGCAGCAGCCGCGCGCGGGGCAGGAGCCTTCGGAGCCCGGGTGCGGTGGCTCAACACCATCGCCCACTCGGCGTCGGTGAGGTTGGCTGGCTTGGCGCCATGGGCATCGGCAACCTTGGCCGCCTTCTCAATGTCGGTGATCAGGTTTTTCCAGGAAGTTGCGAACCGCTTGTCGGATTGGGATTTCGCCCCACTCTCAACCAGGGTTTCGACAACACCAGCGACCGACACCTTCTTACGGCGGCGATTGAAGATTTCCTTTTGGAGCTGGGCGACCAAAGCAAGCGCTTTGTCGCTGAGCTGGATAGTCACCTGAGCCATGGGAAGAGACAATCTCTTTCTCACTAGTAGCACTAAAGACGCAGCATGCCAACTAAGCAGCGTCGAGGCTGCGGCAATAGCTCTACCAAAAGCGTCATGAGCGCAGCGGCAAGAACGACCTTAACGCGCCGAAACAAGCCTGCCCCGCAGGCGTTCGACAAGGGCCTTCAATGCCTCCCAAGCGGAGCCTTGGGCCAAGGAACCGCCCAGGGCCACCGCATCCACCCCGGCCTCCAACCATGGGATCCCATCAGCCGGAGCGAGGCCACCGGCAGCGATACAAAAGGGCAACGGCCCCAAGGGCGGCGCTAGTCGGCTCCAGTAGTCCTTGCCCAGGCTGATCGCAGGGAAAAGCTTCACCACCCGGCAGCCCCACTCCCTGGCCTGATGCACCTCGCTGGGGGTCATCACCCCGGGCACAAGGGCGAGGCCCAACGCCTGCGCCCGCTCCACCAGGCTGCGTTCCAAAACGGGAGAAACGGCGTAACGGAGCCCCGCTGCAGCGGTGGCGTCCAGGCCAGCAAGCGAACAGATCGAGGCCGACCCAAAAGCCATCTGGGGGAAGCGCTCCTGCAGGGCCTGGCACTGCTGCACCCACCGGAGATGGGGGCTCCAAGCCAATTCCACCTGGTGAATCCCCAGGGCCTGCAAGCGCTCGATCTGGGGCAGTAGCGCCAGGGGCTCGATAGAACGAAGCACCACCAGCAAGGGCTGGCGGTGCAACGCAGCGATCAAATCGCTCTCTGGTGTCTGGGGTTCAGACGTACTCAGCGACCCTGACATCCCGGCGAATCAGCAGCTCCTGCAGGTCCTGGGCATCCACCGTCTCCTTTTCAACGAGCATGTCGGCGAGCTCATCGAGCACGGAGCGGTTGGTCTTGAGAACCTCCGTGGCCCGCTTGTAGGCCTCCGCCACCAACAACGACACCTCTTCGTCGATGGCTGCGGCGGTGTCTTCAGAGAAGTCGCGCTCGGCCGCCATATCGCGACCCAGGAACATCCCGCCCTGGCTGCGGCCCAAAGCCACTGGACCCAGACGATCACTCATGCCAAAGCGCGTCACCATTTGGCGGGCGACCCGGGCCACCTGCTGCAGATCGTTGGAGGCGCCTGTGGTCACCTCGTCTTCTCCGTAGACAATCTCTTCGGCCACCCGGCCACCGAGGGCAACAGCCATCTGGTTTTGCAGGTAGGAACGGGAGTAGAGGCCCGATTCCATCCGCTCTTCTGAGGGGGTGAAGAAGGTGAGGCCACCGGCCTGGCCCCGGGGAATGATGCTGATCTTCTGAACGGGGTCGTAGTCGGGCATCAAGGCACCGACCAAGGCATGGCCGCCCTCGTGATAGGCCACCAGGCGCTTGCGCTTCTCGCTCATCACCCGGTCTTTTTTCTCAGGGCCAGCCATGACGCGCTCGATGGCGTCGTTGACCTCATCCATGGCAACTTCAGTGAGCTGCCTGCGGGCCGCCAGTATCGCGGCCTCATTGAGCAAATTGGCCAAATCAGCGCCGGTGTAGCCAGGGGTGCGGCGCGCCACCTTGTCGAGGTCCACATCCTTGGCGAGGGTCTTGCCCCGGGCATGGACCTCAAGGATCTGCAAACGACCGCTGTAATCGGGGCGATCCACCACCACTTGCCGATCAAAACGGCCGGGCCTTAGCAGGGCCTGGTCGAGCACATCGGGCCGGTTTGTGGCGGCCACGATGATGATGCCGGTGTTGCCCTCAAAGCCATCCATCTCGGTGAGGAGTTGGTTGAGGGTTTGCTCCCGCTCATCGTTTCCACCGCCGAGACCGGCCCCGCGCTGGCGGCCCACGGCATCAATTTCATCGATAAAGACGATGCAAGGCGCACTCTTTTTGGCCTGCTCGAACAGGTCGCGCACCCGACTGGCGCCCACACCCACAAACATCTCGACAAACTCCGAACCGGAGATCGAGAAGAAGGGAACGCCAGCTTCCCCGGCCACGGCCTTGGCGAGGAGGGTTTTGCCCGTACCCGGAGGGCCCACCAGCAAGACACCCTTGGGGATTTTGGCGCCGACGGCGGTGAAACGATCGGGGTTTTTGAGGAAGTCGACAACCTCGGTGAGCTCGAGCTTGGCGCCCTCAATACCGGCCACATCACCAAAGGTGACCTGGGTTTGGGGCTCCATCTGCAGGCGGGCCTTGCTCTTGCCGAAGCTCATGGCGGGGTTGCCGCCGCCCCCTTGGGCCCGGCGCAGCAGGAAGAACAGACCTCCCAGCAACAGAAGGGGGAAAATCAAACTGCCAATGGCCTGCTGCCAGGCAGCTGGTTCACGGCTGGGCTGCACCGCAATGTCAACGTTGTGGTCGGTGAGCAGCTTGAGCAGGTCCTTGTCGGGGGCCAGGTTGACCACGGCACGACTGCCGTCGTTCTCCACCACCTGGGCCGTGCCGCGATCGGGCGAGATCAGCACCCGAGACACTTCATTGCCTTGAACAGCTTCCACGAAGTCGCTGTAGCGCAGGGTGCGCGGAGCG
>CAMDSS010000177.1 GCA_945907085.1 Cyanobium sp. NIES-981
GCCGTGCGCATCAAGGTGCCCAGGTTGCCGGGGTCCTGGAGGCCATCGAGCACCAGCACAAACGCCTGCCCATCCGGTGGCGCCTGGAGAGCGGCCGTGGCCAGGGTGAGCACTACCCCATCGGGATGGGCCGTGGTGGCCACCGCCTCCAGCACCTCCTGCCCCACGGGCTGGATCGTGACCGCCGGCGATAGGGCCGCCACCAAATCCCCGTGGGAGCCAAGCCAAGCCTCGGTGGCTAGCAAGTCGCTGGTCAACAGATCGCTGGGCTTCAGCTGCAGGCGGATCACCTCCTGCACCAGGTGGGTGCCCTCCAGCAGCACTAAACCCTGCTCCCGGCGTCCCTTGGCGGCATGGAGCTCGCGGAGGCGCTTCACCAAGGGGTTGCGCCGGCTTGTGATCAGTTCGGCGGGGCGCTGCCGATCCAAGGCCACCTAGAAGGTGTCGTGACGGCGCACGTGCATACCGTCTTGCACCACCAGGTGCTTGCCCTCTAAATCCAGGCCCTTCACCGAAGCCACCTCACCCTTGAGGCCCTCAGTTTGAAGGTTTTCCATCAGTTTCTTGAGCAAGACGTCTTCGATGGTGGCCTCATCGAATCCCTCGGGCGTCAACCTCTCGAGGAACTTACCCATTTTTGAGGCGATGACCTCAGAAGCGTTCGAGATCTTGAGGACGATCATTGAAGAAAAAGTGCGGATGGGGAGACTTGAACTCCCACGACATTGCTGCCACTAGTACCTGAAACTAGCGCGTCTACCAATTCCGCCACATCCGCGTGGCCGTCGCTCAAGCGACCGCAAAAACATACGCCATCACCCCCCGATACAGCGGATCGAGCCAGTTCCAGCGGCGGCCGTCTAGACGGTCTCACCATTTGTTGTCAATATGCCCCCGTAAGAGGGGGGACAGCCGTCCATGATCTTGACTGCTGTCCAATCTCAAACGATTCTCAATCCCCAGCTTGAAATCGCCGGAGGCCGCAAGCTTTCCGGCGAGCTGCGCGTCAGCGGCGCCAAGAACTCAGCCCTGGTGCTGATGGCCGCCTGCCTGCTCACCCGCGACACCATTCGGCTGCGCAATGTGCCGCCGCTCACCGACATCAGCGCCATGGGCGAGATGCTGCGCAGCCTGGGCGGCACGGTGAACCACACCGCCGACGGCATCGAGCTCAACGGCAACCACATCAACAATTCCACCGCTCCCTACGAGCTGGTGAACAGCCTGCGGGCCAGCTTCTTCTGCATCGGCCCCCTCCTGGCGCGCATGGGCATGGCCAAGGTGCCCCTGCCCGGTGGCTGCCAGATCGGCACCCGTCCGGTTGTCGAGCATGTCAAGGGCCTCAAAGCCCTCGGCGCCCAGGTCACCATTGAGCACGGGGTGGTCACCGCCGTGGTGCCCGGCCGGGGCCACCGCCTCACCGGAGGGCGCATCTATCTCGATTGCCCCAGCGTGGGAGCCACCGAAACCTTGATGATGGCCGCCGCCCTCGCCGACGGCGAGACGGTGATTGAAAACGCCGCTCTTGAACCGGAAGTGGTGGACCTGGCCGGCCTGCTCCTGGCCATGGGGGCCCGGGTGCGGGGTGCCGGCACCCCCACGATCACCATCACCGGGGTGGAGCGGCTCCATGGCGCCGACTACGCCGTGATTCCGGATCGCATTGAAGCGGGCACCTTCATGCTCGCCGCAGCCATCACCCGCTCCCACCTGCGCATCTCGCCGGTGATTCCCGAGCATCTCGGGTCCGTGATCACCAAACTCGAGGAGGCCGGCTGCACGATGCAGCACGACGGCATTGGCCTCACCGTGAAGGCTGATCGGATCTCGGCCGTCGACCTGAGAACCCAGCCTTTCCCAGGCTTCCCCACCGACCTGCAAGCCCCCTTCATGAGCCTGCTGGCCACCGCCCAGGGCACCAGCGTGATCACTGAAAACATCTTTGAAAACCGCCTGCAGCACGTGGCTGAACTGCAGCGCATGGGTGCCGCCATCCGAATGCAGGGCAACACGGCCTTTGTGGAGGGCGTGCCGCAGCTCAGCGGCGCCCCCGTTCAGGGCACCGACCTGCGCGCCTCCGCCGCCATGGTGCTGGCGGGGCTAGCAGCCCAAGGCATCACCACGGTGCGGGGCCTCGAATACCTCGACCGCGGCTACGCCGGCCTGGAAGACAAACTCAATTCTGTCGGCGCCTGCATCGAACGGGTGAGCGCCAATCCAGCCCTGGTGAACGTCGCGGCGTAAGCTCCCAGGCGGGGGAGCGTGGCGGAATTGGTAGACGCATTCGACTCAAAATCGAACGCCTTCGGGTTTGTGGGTTCGAGTCCCACCGCTCCCATCGTGCCTCCATCCCGGGAGGTCCCCGCCCAATCGGCGGTGATGAACACCTACGGGCGCTTCCCCCTCGAACTGGTTCGGGGCCGGGGCGTGTGGGTGTGGGATCAAAACGGCAAGCGCTACCTCGACTGCGTCGCCGGCATCGCCGTCTGCACCCTGGGCCACAGCAGCCGCGTCATGCGCCGCCAACTGGGCCGGCAGCTGGGCAAACTCCAGCACGTCTCCAACCTCTACCGGATCCCGGAGCAGGAGCAACTCGCCGCCTGGATCACGGCCAACAGCTGCACCGACGCGGTGTTCTTCTGCAATTCCGGCGCCGAAGCCAACGAGGCCGCGATCAAATTGGCCCGCAAGCATGGCCGCATCGCCCGGGGCATCGGCAGCGCCAGCGCTGGTACACCAATCATTCTCACCGCCCAGGCCAGCTTCCACGGACGCACCCTCGCTGCCGTGACGGCCACGGGCCAACCCAAATACCACCAGGGCTTTGAGCCCATGGTGCAGGGATTCCAGTACTTCCCCTACAACGACATCGCCGCCTTCGAGGCCCTGCTCAGCAGCTGTGAGGCGGCCGGCCCCAGGGTGGCGGCCGTCATGCTCGAACCCCTCCAAGGGGAAGGGGGCGTCCACCCCGGCAACCCGGCCTTCTTCCAGCGGGTGCGGGAACTTTGCAGCCAAAAGAACATCCTGTTGATCTTCGATGAGGTGCAGGTGGGCGTGGGCCGCAGCGGCTGCCTGTGGGGCTATCAAAAGTTGGGGGTCGAGCCCGATGCCATCACCCTGGCCAAGGGGTTGGGCGGGGGCTTCCCCATTGGCGCCCTCGCCGTGACATCCGCGGTGGATCACTTCCAACCCGGGGAGCACGCCAGCACCTTCGGCGGCAACCCCCTGGCCTGCCGCGCCGCCCTCACCGTGGCCGAAGAGATCAGCCGCCGCCAACTGCCCGCCCACGTCGACGCGATGGGCGTTCTGCTGCAAAAGCTCCTGAGCGAGCTGGTGAGCCGCCACCCCGGCCAGCTGGAAGGGGTGCGGGGCTGGGGGCTGCTGCAGGGCTTGGTGCTGCGGCCCGAAGCCCCCGCCGCCATCGAGCTGGTGAAGGCGGCCATGGCCCAGGGGTTGCTGGTGGTTCCCGCCGGGCCCCAGGTGGTGCGCTTTGTGCCCCCCTTGGTGATCCAGCCGCGCCACCTGCGCAAGGCGGTGGCCCTGTTAGAGCGGGCCTTGATCAGCCTTGGCTGATCCTTTCACTGCGGATCCCTTTGCAGATTTAATCGAACCCTTCAGCCGCCGCGGGGTCGACCTCGGCCTGGATCGGCTCCAGGCCGCCCTCGCCGAGCTGGGTCACCCCGAACGCCAATTCGCGGCCGTTCAGGTGGCGGGCACCAACGGCAAGGGCTCGATTGCCACCCTGGTGCACAGCAGCCTGCTGGCCGCCGGCATCCACGCAGGCCTCTACACCTCCCCCCATCTGGTGAGTTGGTGCGAGCGGATCCGCATTGGCAACAGTCCGATCAGCGCAGCGGCCCTGCGCCACCAGCTTCTGGCGCTGCAGAGCCTGGGCCAGCGCCACCAGCTCACCCCCTTCGAGCTGGTGACAGCTGCCGCCTTTTGCGCCTTTGCAGAAGCGGGCTGCCCCTTGGTGGTGCTGGAAGTGGGGCTGGGGGGCCGGCTCGATGCCACCACCTGCCATCCCGATCGGGGCGTGGTCGGCTTTGGCTCGATCGGGCTTGATCACAGCGAGTTTCTTGGGCCCACTGCAGCCGCCATTGCCGCCGAAAAAGCCGGGGTACTCCAACCGGGCTGCACCGCCCTGAGCGCGGCCCAAAGCCCGGAGGTGGCTGCCGTGCTCCAGGAGCGGGCCGCCAGCTGCGGCGCCGAGCTGCGCTGGGTGGAACCCCTGGATTTGGGCCCATGGGTCCTGGGCATCCCCGGCGCCATCCAGGCCAGCAATGGGGCCGTGGCCCTGGGCATGCTGCACGCCCTCACGGAGCGGGGCTGGGCCATCAGCGCCAGCGCCATTCGCACCGGTTTTGCCCAAGCCCGCTGGCCGGGGCGCCTGCAACAGCTCCCCTGGCGCGGCCATGATCTCCTGCTGGATGGGGCCCACAACCCTCCGGCGGCAAAAGTTCTGCGCTTGGAGCTGGACCGGCGCTCGTCAAACCAGGGCGCTGCCCAAGCCGGGCGCCATTGGGTGCTGGGCATGCTCGCCAACAAAGCGGGCCCCGAAATCCTGGAGATCCTGCTGGCCCCAGGCGATCGGGCCTGGATCGTGCCCGTGCCCGGCCATGCCAGCTGGAGCACCGAAGCCCTGCAGGCCGCCTGCCCCACCTGGAGTCAGGCCCTGCAAAGCGCCCCAGATCTTGAAACGGCCCTCAGCGAGGCCACAGCTGCCGGAGGC
>CAMDSS010000178.1 GCA_945907085.1 Cyanobium sp. NIES-981
CTCGGCCCCCAGCCCACGGTGGATCCCACGGCTCCCTCGGCGGTGGAGGTGCACCTGCTCGATCGGCAGCTGGAGCTTGAGGGATTGGAGCTGGTGGTGGAGCCGCTGCAACTGCTGCGTTGCCAGCGAACCTTCGCCAGCTTTGAGCAGCTCACAGCCCAGATTGCGGCCGATGCGGAGCTGGCCCGCGACTTAAGCGCTGGGATAGGCGAGGGTGAGACCCTTTGACTATGCTTTGTTTACCCCAGATTGCTTGGCAAGGTTATATATGGGTAGCTGTAAATTATCGTGGCCAATTAGGCCAAGTTGTTTGAGGGGGGCTTTGCCCTTCTGCGAACTAAGTATTTTCAAATAAGACCATAGTTTGTAAGTGAGTGGCTAGCGGCGTTTCGGGAGTTCTGCTTTTTGCAGGTCGTCATAGAGCTTTGCCATGCATAACCAGGTTTCGGTCCACGAGTGGGCTGGGCTCTATTGGGAGTATCAGGCAAGGATCACAGCTTGAGCCTCAATTGAAGGTTGCCGGCAACTCCGTTGAGGGAGCTATTCTGTGACTGGGTGAGATAATCGATTGAGGCTTCGATGCCAAATTTTTGGTTTATCTGCCAAGTAACGCCAGCACCGAGTTGAATAGTTGTATTTCCATAGCTAGTGGAGAGGGTATCTGTGCCGTCGTAAGTCACGCCGTCGTCGCCGGAGAAGTTTGTCCAAAAGTTGGCACGCAAAAAAGGCTGCAAAACTCGACCCTGATAAGCCAGCCGTACTCCAGAGCGCAGCACAATGGCCCAGGGACTTTTAAACGAAATATCAGCAATACCGTCATCAAGCCCATTCAAGGCGCTGCCTGTGCCAATCAGTTGCAGTTCTGGCTCAAGGCTCCAGTTGCCACCAAGTTTGATGGGATAGCCCGTCTCTAAAGAGATAGTCCAACCCCAGCCATCGGTGTCTGTATTGATGCCTGATTGAGATTCCGTCTGCGCTTTAAGCCAATTGAATCCCCCTACGGCATCCACATACCAGCCACTGGGATCCACCAGGGTTCCGTAGAGACTCGCTCCATACGACTGCATCTGGACCGAGCCTGAAGGGTTGTTCTCTGTCGCATAGGTCAGGCCCTTAACAGAGCCGGAGCCATTGCCAAAGTTGAACATCGCCCCCCAGCGACGGCTGCCGCCCTGGCCCGTGGGTTGGATGCCGAGGTCAACACCAAGGTTGAAGGCAGAGAGGTTGCCATTGAATTCAGGCTGACTGGTATCCCCCCAGCTCTGATCCCAGCCCGACACCGCGATGCGGCTCCACACCTGTTGAGCACTACTGATCCCCAGTGCTCCCTGGTCACCCCGTCGATCATGGAACGTGGCGAGATTGAACAGATTGATATCACGGCCAAGAGCCGGAAGCAGGGCATAAAGGGGAGTTTCGCTGCGATAAATCGGCACCGATTCACCGCCCTCAGCCAGGCCATTGCCAGGCAGCTCTGGAGCGCCTGCGGGCGGGGTAATTAATTGAGGTGGAGTTGGAGTTGGGGTTGGTTCCGGAGTTGGAGTTGGGGTTGGAGTGACTACTGGCAGGCTGGAGCGCAGATACCAATTTTCAGCGGTGCCACCACTCACGCCACCTTTGTAGAGGTAATACTCATAGGCCCCGGCGCGTACCCGAGCTTGCAGCCGAAAGGCATCGGCCGTACTGATGGTGCCACCAGTGGATTGCACCAGGAGTATGCCGTTATCCAAGGTGTAGCCACCAGCTCCACCTTGATTGGTAATGGCCAGCGAGCTGTTGCCAGAGATGCTCCCCGCATTCACAACCAAACGATCCGTGGGTGAGTCACTTCCCCCCAACTGGGTGCCAAGGCCAACGGTGCCGCCAGTGCCTACATAGGCACCATTGATGGTGAGTCGATGCTGAGAATCACCAGGAGTGAGATCAATTAAGCCGGCATTGGAGAGTGTGACCTGGTTAGTGGGATTGAACGGGCTGATAGCCATCGTGTTAATGCCAGGCACCGCTATCAAGCTGCTGGTTGCATCCACACTCAACGAACCAGTCTGGCTGGAGCTATCACCGAGCACCAGATCGCCATCGAGGCTCAAGCGGGAGCCGTTGAGAAGCTGAATCGATTCCCACTCCATGAACCGGTTGATCCGATCAGTTTGACTGTTGTCGAGGTTGATGAAATCGTTTCCTAGCCCGCCTTGGAAACCTGCAGTTGCATTTAGGTGAGTGCTGAGGTTTTGGAGTGTCGCGATGTCGTTATCGGGGCCCATATCAATAAGTCCAAGCACATTGCCGCTATCAGCCCAGAGAAATGTGTCGTTGCCGAAGCTCATGCGAATTTCGCCGGACACCTGTCCGCCTGTAATCGTGACACTGTCAGTTCCGCCGCTGACGCTGATATTGCCGCCGATGCTGCCGCCGGAAATACTGAAGGTGTCATTCCCAAACCCGGCAACCAGATTCCCATCGATCTGACCACCACTCATGGTGAAAATGTTGTTATCGAGCTTCATATCAACGCGACCGATACGCCCCCCAGTGAGGGTGGCCACGTCACCGTCATCAAAGCCCCCGACAATCCTGCCGCCACTCATCACAAACACATCGCGACCATCGCCCTGGGCTAGGGAGCTGATCTGGCCATCGGTCATGCGAAACAGATCGATGCCATTGCCCTGCAGTCCAGCCCCAGTGATCACCCCGCCATTGATCTCCATTCGGTCATCGCCATCACCCTGATCCACAGCACCTGTGATGGATCCGCTCTGCATAACCAGCGCATCGATACCACTGCCAAACTGAAGTCTCGTTGCGGTGAAGTTGCCGCGGTTGGTAAATGTGGTGCCTCCACTGCCGCTAGCGGTGAAGGTGCCACTGCCAAGGTTGATGCTGCCGTCATTGGTGATCACGGCGGCGCCTGCGGCGCTGTTGCTGAGCGTCAGGTCAACCGCGGCGCCACTGCCGAAGGTGAGGCTGCTGGCTGGCAGTGTGGTGAGCCCAGGTGGAAAAATGCCATCATTATTTAGTGTTATCTGGCCTCCCAGGAGCAACTGAGAGTTGATACCAATTTGAACGCCGTTGGTGGTAATTGCTCCCGTTGTGGTGCAAGCAGCTCCTCCCGGAACGACGAGGGTGCCGGTCACATTCGTAGATTGGGTTCCAGTGCAAGTGACATCTGCTGCTAAGGCGGGTGACACAGTCCATCCACCCGCAAAACTCAGAAGGGTGGTGAAGAGGCGGCGTTGGAGGCGCAACTTGAATTTTAATAATCTGGGGCAGAGTACTGCTTGATACCAGGGTGTCAAGTTGCAGGCGCTTTCAGTCCATTCACCACAGATCTGGCGCGCGACTCTTGGTTGCTTTTTTCCACAGTCTTTCTGCTACAGCCTCGGCGCACAGAGGGCAAAAGAAACAATCTCCCCGTAGCCGTATTGGGATAACTAAGCACCATTGAATATCCCCCACCAGTGCTTATCGGGGAGGCGCGGCTCGATCTTGATCTACTCACCGAGAAGCCGCAAGCCCAGCGCCATGGGGTCTATGTGTGGATGCCGTCGATGCTCTGGGATGGCCCGGAGCAAGTAAGCACCAGTCGCAACCAGTCGCATTCCCTTGGGGCTAGGAGCCGGGGTAGGCATGGGTGAGGCCCCAGCCGATGAAGGTGGCGATCCCGCCGAGCAGCAGAATCCCTGAAATCAGCACCAGCATCGGGCTGTCGGTATTGCCTCGATTTGGATTGCCTGGCTCGCCTGCCATTGGCCCCTGTGTGATGGATTCCACCCTAGACAGCCTCTCCAGCCCAGCCCGCGATCGGCTGCTCGATGCCAACCTCGATCGGGCCCGGGAGGGCTTGCGGGTGCTGGAAGATTGGGCCCGCTTTGGCCTCGATCGGGGCGATCTGGTGTTCCGCACTAAGGACATGCGCCAGCGACTGGGCAGGTTGCATCGGGATGCCTACAAATTCGCTCGCCACACCGCCACCGATCCGGCCGCGGGCCTCGGCCATCCGGCCCAATCGGAGCGATCCAGTCCCAGCGCCGTGGTGGGCGCCAACGCCGGCCGGGTGCAGGAGGCCTTGCGGGTGCTGGAGGAATTTGGGCGCAGCAGCGATCCTCTGCTGGCTGAGGAGGCCTCAGCTCTGCGCTATCTGCTCTACGACCTTGAAGTGGATTTGTTGCAGGCCTGTCGTCTTGCCGCTGCGGGCGGGCTGGGCCGCCGTGAGCTGCTGGCTAGCTGCCGGCTCTATTTAGTTACCTCGCCGGTGCCCGACCTGGAGGGGGTGGTGGCCGCCGCCCTGGGGGCCGGGGTACGCCTGGTGCAGTACCGCGCCAAGGAGGCCGCTGGTCTAGATGACCTTCAAAAACTCAGCCAGGCCCGGGCCCTGCGCCAGCTCTGCGCCGCCCATGGCGCCCTGTTTTTGGTGAATGATCGAATTGATATTGCCCTTGCTGTGGAGGCCGACGGGGTGCACCTGGGCCAGGGGGATCTGCCGCCGGCGGTGGCGCGCCAGCTGCTGGGCCCCGATCGGTTGATCGGCCGCAGCACCCATGCCCTGGACCAGTTGCAGCAGGCGGTCAGCGATGGCTGTGACTACCTCGGAGTCGGCCCGGTGGAAGCCACCCCCACCAAGCCCGGCCGGGAGCCGGTGGGGCTCGATTACGTGCGCCAGGCCGCGGCGGCTAGTCCGATCCCCTTCTTTGCCATCGGCGGGCTGGAG
>CAMDSS010000179.1 GCA_945907085.1 Cyanobium sp. NIES-981
GCTGATGGCACTGCGATTCGTGCTGGCCGTCAACTGCGGACAGGCAAAGGATGGGGGCAGTTCAGTTTCTGCAGGAGCGTTTATTTCGGCAGCAGAAGGGATTGTGGTTGTTGGAAGGGCTGTGTCGCGTTGCAGGGTGTCTTGATCGATGACTCCGTAGACATCTTCGATTTCACCGGTGCCTTCCCAGTTGCTATAGCGAATGCTGCTGGCTTGCAGGTATTGGTCGCCTTTTTTGAGGCGCACTTCTCCGGTGGCATAGAAGCTGCGGCTGCGTTCGGCAACTTCGATGCGATCGGCCAGCAGGATCCAGCCGTTGAAGCGAACCTTGACGTGGCCTTTGGCGACATAGCGGCCCAGGGGCGAGTCGTAACCCTGCTGGTCTGCTTCGATGATTGCGAAGGTTTCCGCTGGCTTTGGCTCGATTGGCTTGGGCTTTGGGCTGATTGTTTTTACCGCCGGGCCTGGGCCTGGATTGTTGCTACCGCTTGGGACGATTGAGCTCGCTGGCTGTTGCCGAGGCGCCGGAGGTGGAGCCGCGAGCGCCACGGCATGGGGCTGGAGGATGGCTAAGCAACAGGCTGCTAAAGAGAGCTTGTTGGTGTCAACAATCGATCTAAAACTCAAGCGTTCTTGAGGACGCTGCGATCCAATGTTTTTGGGGCTTTCCCCATCGTTGCGAGGGCTGGAATTTTCACGGAGACGGGATTCAGCGGCAGCGCTGGGGCCTTGCACGTTGAATGCCCGTGATCACAAGGACGTGATCATCCCACAGGGTTCATGACTGCGCCAGGTGGGGTTGGCGCTCAGTCCTCGAGGTCTTTGCGGCTCGGGGTGCGGGTGGGATCACTGGCTAGAAAGCCGAACACGAAGATGCCGATAAAGAAGAAAACGACCGAGTAAACCGAGATCTTGAGGGCGAGCATGGTTCGGTCTTAGGGGAGACGGGCGGGTGACAGGGAGTGACAGGCGCCTGGTAGGGCCTGGCCGACCCCACGGCATCCGGATCATCCTATGGGGCTTGGCTTGCTATCCAACGATGCCTGAGGCCCATGGCGCAGCCCAGTTGCCCCGGATTGAAACGTTTCATTCACGTTCGCTGTGGGACCTCCAGCCCCTGTGGCGGTGCGAGCAGCCCAATGGCGACCTGGGCCCGGCGCGTCAGCACCCCTGGGGTGCACGGCATCGCCCTGATTGGGATGCCCGTGGCCTGGTGATTTGGCCCCGCGGTGGTCTGTGGCGCCAATTGCAGCTTCAGTTGGTTTGTCCTGCCGACTGGCAGGCTCTGGCCGAGCAAGCGGCGCGGCCCCAAGGGGGAGGGGTCATGGCCCGTTTGGCCCTGCGCTGGTGGGCGGATCAGGCGGAGCTTTGGGTGGATGGCGCCAGGGTCCATCGCGGTGATCTGTTCGATACGGCCTGCCGGTGGCGTCTACCCGCGAGCTGGTGGAAGGGTGTGCCCCTCGATCTGGAGTTGCGCTTGCGCAGCCCCCTCCATGACGACGGAGCCCTGATCTCCAGCGCCGTGGTTCTCGAGCCCTTGGATCCAAAGGATCCCCTCGGCCTCCTGGATGGGACCAAGGCGGCCCTGCAGGACTTGCGGGCCAGCTCCCCTGGGCCGGAGGGGCATTTTCACGTGCTGGGCCATGCCCATCTGGATTTGGCCTGGCTGTGGCCGGTGGCCGACACCTGGCAGGCCGCCGAGCGGACCTTTGGCTCAGCACTGGATTTGATCGAGCGCTTCCCGGATCTCCATTTCGGCCACTCCACCCCGGCCCTGTTCGCCTGGCTGGAGCTGAATCGCCCAGATCTGTTCGCGCGGATCCAGCGGGCGGTGGCGGCGGGCCGGTTTGAGCCGATCAATGGCCCCTGGGTCGAGAGCGATTGCGTGCTGATCAGCAGTGCCTCGCTCCTGCGCCAGTTTCAAGAGGGTCAGGCCTTCAGCCGGCGGGTGTTTCCTGGACTTGAGCATCGGCTGGCCTGGTTGCCCGACACCTTTGGCTTTGGCGCGGGCCTTCCGGCGATTGCCCAGGCCACGGGGGTGGATTGGTTCTGCACCCACAAGCTGTTTTGGAATGCCAGCAATCCCTTCCCCCATCGCCTATTCCGCTGGCGTAGCCGCTGCGGCCGGGAGCTGAAGGCCCTGATGACCGCGCCCATTGGCACCGATGCTGATCCGGTGGCGATGGAGCGCTACCGCCTGGAGTGGACAGCCGCCTCCGGATGCCCTGAAGCCCTCTGGCTGCCAGGGGTGGGAGACCACGGCGGTGGCCCTACGGCGGAGATGCTCGAGCAGCTGCAGTTGTGGCAGGGCCAGGCCGAGGCTGCCCCCCAAGTGCATGGACTGCTCCGGGATTATTTGGCCCGCCTTGAGCCCCACCAGGGGCGTCTGCCGGTGTGGCGCGATGAGTTGTATCTGGAGTTGCACCGGGGCTGCGCCACGAGCAGGCCCGACCAAAAACGTCACAACCGAACCCTGGAGCGGCTGCTTCGGGAGGCGGATCTGGCAGCGGTGCTGGCGGGCCGTTCTGCCGAGCAACCTGGAGAAGCTCCTGATTGGCGGGTGCTGCTGTTTCAGCAGTTCCACGACATCCTGCCGGGCACGTCGATTCCTGAGGTGTTCGAGCAGGCCGAACCCCAGTGGCGCCTTGCTCGCCGTCGCGCCTGTCGCCAGCGCGATCGGGCCTTGCACCATTGGCTTGGCAGCCAGCCGGCCGGGGGGGCTGCTCCGCTTTGGTGGCTCTGCCAACTCCAGCCCTTGGCGGCGTCGCGTCAGGTGCTGCGGCTGCCTGCCGGCTCCTGGACCTGGAATGGCCAGCGCCTCGCCACCCAGTCGGCTTCAGCCGGAGGTGGGTGGGTGCAGCTGCCCCCGCTGGCAGGTGTGGCGGCTCTGCCGCTGGTGCGGCAGCAGCCCATGGCTGACAGGGCGGCTCCGGCGCCCCTCGAGCCGGCTCTGATCGAGCATCCGGTGCGGCTCGAGCGCCTGGCGGGGCCGGATGGGCCGGCTGGCGCGGCTGGGTCTGATGGGGTGCTGGAGCGCTGGCGCCTGGGCAATGGCCTGGTGTCGCTTGAGCTCGGTCCCGAGGGGGTGGAGCAGCTCTGGGATGCCAACGGCGTGCCCCAGCTGGCGGCCCCCTTGGCCTGGCAGCGCTACCGCGATGCCGGTGAGTTTTGGGACGCTTGGGATGTGGCCGCTGATTACGCCGAGCACCCCCTCGCCTGGCGTTGGGATGGGGCCATCCAGTGGGCTGAGCAAGGGCCCCTCTGCACGAGCTTTGTGTGGCGGGGACGCTGCGGCTCCAGTCCGGTGCGGCTCGAGGGCCGCCTGCGGGCGGCGAGCCCCTGGTTGGAGCTGGTGCTGAGCGTGGATTGGCGGGCCCGCCATGAGTTGTTGCGCTTGGAGATCCCCCTGCAGCAACCGGCCCAGCGGTGGGCTGCTGACACCACCGGCGGTGTGATCGAGCGGCCGGCCCAGGCCCTCACGCCCCGGGAGCAGGCCCGTTGGGAGGTGCCCGCAATCAGTTGGATCGCTTCGGTGCCCCAAAGCGGTGGTTTGGCAGTGCTGCTCGATGGCCCCCAGGGGGTATCGGCCACGCCAGGGCGCCTTGGGGTGTCCTTGCTGCGGGCCCCTACCTGGCCGGATCCGGGCGCCGACAACGGCTGGCAGCGCCTGCGGCTGGCCTTGCTGCCCTGCGCCACCGATTGGCAGCGGGCCCAGGTTCCCCAGCAGGCCGTCCGCTTCCGGGAGCCCCTCTGGCTGCGGCCTGCCCAGCCCTTCTCTGCTTCCCAGGGTTGGGGCGAGGCCTTTTCGGCACTACCTCCCCTGGGCGATGGCTTGCTGCTGCTGGCCCTCCGGCCGGACCCCACCCAGGGCGATGGGCTAATCGCCGTGCAGAACAGCTCCCCATTGCGACGCCAGCTCCGTCTTGGCGACGGCTGGGAGGTGATGGCGGAGCTCGATGGCTTGGATCAGGTGCTCCAGGGCCTCCAATCGCCGCCCGAGGGCCTGCCAGTCTCCTTGGAGCTCAGGCCCTGGCAGATCCGCTTTTGGAGGATCCGCAAGCGCTGATTAGTCCTCGTGGTCGTCGAAGGGATCGCTCAGGGCTTTGGAGGGTGGCCCAAAGGCCTGATAAACGCCAAAACCTGTGAGGGCCAGCAAGACCGCCAGTACGGCAAGGGCAATCGATAGGGCGGGCGAGCTGGTGGAACTGGGATCCATGGGGTTTCGTGGCGAATTCCGTCACAACTCTCGACAGCCCAGCGCAACGGGACCGGCAAGGCCACTACAGTAACGACAGCGATTCATTGAGCGAGAGGAGCAAGCTGCCATGGCCCAAAAGACCCGCCTCGGAAACCTGCTGCGCCCGCTGAATTCTGAATACGGCAAGGTCGTTCCAGGCTGGGGCACCACCCCGGTGATGGGGATCTTCATGGTGCTGTTTCTGGTCTTCTTGTTGGTGATCCTCCAGCTGTACAACAAGTCCCTTCTGCTCGAGGGCATCAACGTCAACTGGAACGGCATCGGCTGATCCGAGCGAGGCCCCATGAACTTCTTCGGCATCGGCTTACCCGAAATGGCGGTGATTGCCGCCATCGGTTTGCTGGTGTTTGGGCCCAAGCGACTGCCTGAACTCGGCAAAACCCTGGGACGCACCTTGAAGGGTTTTCAATCGGCTTCCACCGAATTCGAGAAGGAGTTCCGCACGGC
>CAMDSS010000180.1 GCA_945907085.1 Cyanobium sp. NIES-981
CATGATTACTACCTGGATTCATTCTCCAACCATCGATGGAGCTGCTGCTATGAACTAGGCTTTCGATGGTCTTGGATCTGGCCATGGTTTTGCCTGATCGGTCCCACACCGCTGCTCCATGCCGTTGGCCCTTCCCCCACCCCAAGCCAGCCTGCCGGCCGATGTGCGGCCCTTGGCGACGGAGCTGAATCGTTATGGCTTCAAAGTACGATTTGAACAACACCCCCAATACAATGTGTATGGGCTGTTTAATTTGAAAAGTCGTACCATATGGATCGCTCCGATCACCATACCCCTGGAGATTGTGCGGCAAACTTTTCTGCACGAGGCTGTCCATGCCGTCCAGAGTTGTTCTCCGGGTCGGCCAAGTTTGCTTGGGGTCAAGGTGTCTGTAGCGCCTGTAGTTAATCAAGAAATTAGCGGTATTCTTGTCACCCGCTATGGCCAGTTCAACCGAGCCTTGGAGCGGGAGGCCTTTCTGCTGCAATCCCAACCGGACGCCGTGGCCATTCTGATCCGGGCCCTGCGGTCCCGTTGCAACCTGAAGTCGCCCTAGCTGGATCCGGGCGGACAGGGACGGCTTAGTTGTTTCTTATTATTCGATTCTGTTTGTTATTCCCATGGGTCAATATTGCCATTGGGACTTAGCTCGTAGCCTCCTTCGGCTGAACTTGGTTGTTAATACGGGCGAATCCCCCTGTCTTTCAGCGCGCCGATTAGGGACAAAATCCACGCAGGATGGATGCGTCTGGGCCCATGGCCAATAATGGGCGATGGCAGTAGCTGGCGGTTGATGACCAGCCAGCCCTTCGCTTGTGCCTCCAAGCACTCCCCAGATTCTCTAACTAGGGAGCTGGGCTTGCAGGCCGTCGATCGGATTGTGGCTTAGGTCGTTATTCTGGAGCTCCCCAGCCATCGTTTCAATGGTCTTCATTGTTGCTTTGATGCATGCCCTACGCAATTGACCTCGGGCTAGCTATTGAGACCTTTCTCCATGCCACTCCCAACTGTGTGGTGTAAGAACCTGATGCTGTTAGTCCCTAGGGCAAGGCCAGATGCTAGTAATGGTGATCCGTTGATATCATTATTTTAAGGTGTTGGGGGGTTGGGGCCTTCCGTTGAGAACCCGTAATGGGCTTTTCTCCTTAGTCCTATTGGCGTTCTTACTTTCCTGGGAGGGCTAAAATTTTACCTGGCTATGGGCCCGTTTACTCGGCTTGCATGGTCTCGTTTTTTGCGACTCTTGCCCTTCTCTTCCGCACCTAGCCGTGTTTTGTTCCCTTGTACTGCTCGTCCTGGTTGTGGAGTGGACGGTAGAACTATTTCATCGTTGCTTTCAATGGACGTCACTGGTGGATGGCATGCAAGGAGTGTAACGAGCTCTTGTGCTTAGCTATGGAATCTAGGTTTGCCTGCTATGGCGTAACAGCAGCAACTGTTCACTGGGCATGGCAAGCAGCCAGGGTTGGGGGTGTTTGCAAAGCTGCTGCCAATCGGGCCGTTGCACTTCCACCTGGATCGGCAGTCTGTTGGTACCGCCCTGTCCGTTCGGCACCACATAGGCACTCACCTGGAAGGGCCCCTCACTCACCTTCACCACTTGGCACAGCCATTGGTTGCGATGGGGGGGCTGGTGATTTGGGCCGGCCGGCAACAGCTTGAAGTGGTTGGCTCGCATGCCCACATGGTCGATCTCGGCCTCCACATCTCGCTGTTGATGGATCTCAAGTTGCCAATCGATGGCCCAGAGCTTGCTGGGTGAGAGCTGGCGTACCCGCGAAAAGTTCTTGCAGCCGCTCAGCCGTGCCACCTCTAGCTCCCGGGGGTGGTCGAACACCTGATGGTTGGGCCCATGGGCGAGCAGCCGGCCCTGGTCAATCACCAGAAGATCGTCGCTGAGGCGGTAGGCCTCCTCCAGGTCGTGGGTGACCAGTAGGGCTGGTACCTGGCAGTCCTGCAGCAGGTCGGCGAGTTGTTGCTGTAATTGACGGCGTAGGTAGGTGTCCTGGGCGGAGAAGGGTTCATCAAGCAGGAGTAAGGCCGGTTCCCTAGCCAGGGCCCGGGCCAGGGCGAGGCGTTGCTGTTGGCCACCGGAGAGTTCACTGGGATAGCGATGGGCCAGATCGCCAAGTCCTACCCGCTTCAATTGCTGCTTGATGCGCTCGCACCGCTGCTCGGGCGGCAACGTTGAGAGGGCAAATCCGACATTTTCCGCCACATTGAGGTGGGGAAAAAGGGCGTAGTGCTGCACGACTAGGCCAATCCGCCGCCGTTGCAACGGCAGGTTGATCTGGCGTTGGCTATCGAACAGTACCTGGCCGTTCAGTTCAATCCGTCCCCGTTTTGGTGTTTCTAGCCCGGCAAGACAGCGCAGCAATTGGCTTTTGCCGGCCCCGGAGGCGCCCAGGATCGCGAGGCTGGGGCTGGAGCTGCTGAATGCCAGGTTCAGGGCAAAGGGACCCAGCTGGTGGTCCAGGTCCACCTTGAGCAGAAAGGGACTTTTCGCGCCCCCTGTGGGGCCCACCCTGCTGCTGTCCTGGCTCCTTGGGCGACTGGCCCGGCGCCCCACTCTCCAGGCCCCGCGGCCCAGGCGCCGGCCCAACCCCCAAAGCAGGTTCCGGTCCGGCTGACGCCGCCCTGCGCCCGTTTCCAGGACCTGCATCACCAGCAGGCACAGGCCATTGAGCAGCAGCACCAACAGGGTCCAAAACCAGGCCAGGCCCGTCTGTCCAGCCTCGACGGCGGCGAAGATTGCCAGGGGCAAGGTTTGGGTCTGGCCGGGGATGTTGCCCGCCAGCATCAAGGTGGTGCCGAATTCCCCCAGGGCGCGGGCAAAACTCAGGCTTATCCCTGCCACCAGGCCTGGCATGGCCAAAGGCAGGATGATCTGGACTAAAATCCGTGCCTCACTCGCGCCCAGGCTGCGGGCAACCTGGGGCAGGGCCCCATCGATCTGCCCTAGGGCCGCCTGGGCGGAGCGCACCATCAGCGGGAAGGCCGCCACCACCGAGCTCAGCACCGTGGCCTGCCAGCTGAACACGATCTCAATGCCGAAGCGGTTGAGTAGGTAGCCGAACGGTCCGTAGCGGCCCAGCAGTTGCAACAGGATGAAGCCCACCACCGTGGGCGGCAGCACCAGGGGTGAAAGCACGGCCAGTTCGGCCAGGCCCCGCTGCCAGCCCCGCAACTGCTCCAGGCGTCTGGCACAGATCAATCCCAGGGGTGCCACCAGCACCACCGCCAGGCTGGCGCTGCGCAGGGACAACCACAGGGGCGAAAGTTCGGGGCTGGCCCCCGCCATCACTTCGCCCCTGCTTTTAACGGCAGCAGGCGGTAGCGGCGGAACATCTGGCCTGCTTGGGCAGTGGTGAGGCTGCTCAGGTAGGCCCTGGCCACTTTCGGTTGGCGACTGGTTGCGATCACGGCGGCGCTATAGCGAATCGGTGCGTGGCTGGCCTCGGGGGCACCAGCAACAAGGCGCAGATTGGGCCCATTGTAGGCATCGCTTTTGTAAACAATGCCCGCATCCACATGGCCTGCGGCTACGGCATTGGCGACGGCCCGCACCGAGCCAAGCGGCACTAATTTAGCCTTCAGCGCTTCACTGAGCCCGTAGTAAGCCAGGGTCTGGCGGCCATAATCGCCGGCGGGCACGCTGCTATCGCCGATGGCAATGCGTCGGATGGAGAGGCTATCCAGCCCAGCGAACTGCAGGGAGCGTAAGGGTGAGCGGGAGGGCACCACGAGCACCAGCTGGTTGCCGGCGATCACCCGGCGGCTGCCGGCCACCAGCAGGCCAGCCTTCTCCAGCCTGTCCATTTGCTTCTCTCCAGCCGATACGAAGACATCGATCGGAGCTCCCTGTTGGATCTGCTGCTGCAACACCCCAGACGCGGCAAAGTGAAAGGTTGGCGCTGGCAGGTTTCGGGCGGCGGCGAAGCCAGGGGCTAGGGCCTGGAGCGGTTTGCTAAGGCTGCTGGCGGCCCCTACGAGCAGGGGCTTGGCTTCTGCCGCGTCGGCTGGGTTCAACGCCAGGTTGCCCAGGCCAGGGGCTAGCCAGCAGGGGGCAAGCCCCAGCAGGCCGATGGTGGTGGTTCCCAAGACCCTGGGCGAAGGGAACGCAGCCATGGACCCGATTTAGGCTTGGGATGGTTCTGCACGTTATCGGTTCATTCTGCGGCTCCGGCGGCTGCAAGATTGAAATTGACCAGCCGATTCAAGGACGCGTTAAGGCGTCGATACCAATCGATTTGCTGATCCCGTTGCCCAGGAATGATTCACCAGGACAACCAGCCTTTTGAGGTTGGTTGTGTTCTTTCCGGTTGCCTGGCCAACTCCATTTGGCCATGACGCTCCCTTGCCTGGCTTTTCGCCCTAGCCCCTCCAGGATGGAAAGGGCAGCGATGGGGTGCTGCCCCGTCAGGGCTAGGGGCGATGGGCCGCCGGGCTGCATGCCAGGGAGCCCTGGGCTCCCCCGTTATTTTTAAGGGCTAAGGGCCTAGTTGCTGGCGGTGGCCAGCATGGCGGACCCAATTGAAGCAATGACCCGCACTAGTTCCAATCCACCCACCAGGATTAGGCCGTACCAGATCCTTTGCACCCCTACTGGCGGCAGGCTGCCGCTAGGCCGATAACCACCCGACTGGCTCGGCGGGAAGCTGGCCAGCACCTGGCGGTGATAAGCGCCGTATCGGGGCAGGGT
>CAMDSS010000181.1 GCA_945907085.1 Cyanobium sp. NIES-981
GCCTCACTCAAGCTGGGGTTGATCGTGCGCACCTCTGAGGCGAGCTCATCCTTGTTGAGGTCGAGGTCGTAGGGATGGATCAGCTCCAAACCAGCTGCCTTGCCTGAGTGCCAGAGGTCGGAGACGACCATCTGCATCAGGCGGATCACACCACGGGTCTGCTGGAACCCCTCGTTCTCCTTGAACTTGCCCACCAGTTCCCGCAAATCGGGATGGAATGGGTAGGAGTCCTGAATGCGGGTGTAGAGGGACTCCGGGGTGGTGGTGGTGAGGCCCATGTTCGAGGCTTCACGCAACGCATCCCGGTAGGCGCTCGCCACCCCGTCCACCGCACTTTTGGGCGCCACTTCGGCGAACAGGCGTTTGCGCAGGATGTGATACAGCTCGTCGCCATTGGGATTCACTGGCGTGATCGGCATCGCGATTCGCCGCGATTCACCTGTCAGCTGCTGGACGGCTTTATCAACCGCCTGGTTGATGTTGTCCTGGCCACCGGAGTAGTTCGTGCCGCCCAGGTCGGAGAGCACCAGGCAAACGTTGGGCATCTCCGTGACGGCTACGAACAGGTTGGCCAATGCAGCCGTCGTCACCGTGGCCAGGTTGCCGTTGCCTACCGGCACGGCCACCGCGTATTCCAGATACGGCGGCAGCTCGTCCAGGAAGATCACCAGCGGCTGTTCGCCCAGGAGTTCCTTCCACGCCTGCGGTCCCGGTGCACACAGCAGGGGGGAGATGTATTTGGCGAACTGCTCGCCCTTGCCCAGCTGCTCAGCGATCGAGCCCCAGATGCCCCCAGCTGCATCGGTGCTGCGGCCGTTGAAACCCACCACCTGGCAGGCGCCAAGGTTTGGAGCGGGGTTGCCGCCTTCGATCTGGGAACAGACCTCCTGGCGGAGGTGGGGATCCCGGGCCATCAGGCCCAGGGCAATCATGCTGTGGGTCTTACCCCCTCCCATGGCCTGGGAGAGCTGAAACACCGAGGAGCCAGTCCCAGAGCCACTCAGGTGGCGGAAAGCACGCTCCACCAGAGCGAGCATCCCGTTGGTGAAGTAGTTCTCCTCAAAAAACGAGCGACCATCGACCTCGCCCTTGAGGAAGGTGTCAAGGCTGAGCACGGTGGCACGCCGATCTGCTGCAAAGACCGAGGGGCGGGGCTGGCAGAGATCAAGCAACGACATGGCGCGATTCAAGCGAAGGAGATCGTCTGGCCGGTCATGCGCTCTATGCGTTTCATGCATGGTTTGCCTTCGGCCTGGGCGCTGCTGGGGCCTGGGGTTGGGGATGGGCGGCCAGGCATGGCGCGGGGGCAAAGGGAACTTGCTCCATTAAAGCCAGACGGCATCCAATGGGCTGTATCGGGGCTCCGCAATGGCCGCAGCCTTGGAATTCCAGCCGTGGAGAAAGGCTGCTTGTGCCCCTGAGCACAAAGATGCTGTGCTGTTCGATTTCTCCCCCATTGGGGGTTGACTTTGCTGAAGATCTTGCTTTGGGCGACTTGATGTATTAGACGGCCAGCTTTCCCAATCGGCATCAAGATTGAGAGCGATTCAGCCGTAATTATGCTTTTACTGATGACGATTAAACCATTAATAAGTCATTGAATTTGGGCTTGCTGATGATGGCTGGTTATTAGTCAGATTGCATTTAGGTTCTGACGATGCTTTCCTGACGCTTATAGGGAAGTGACATGTTGCCGAGGGTATTTGCCCTGGTGGTCCAGGGCCAATGCCGTGCAGCAAGCGGCCCCTGCCCTCAATCCCCCTCGCTAGCCATGGAGTGATCGCCACCCTCCGGCGCTATCAACTCCACCGCCTGCCGGGCCTCCCCCAGCACCTGAAAGAGCACCTGGGGCTCGGCCTGGAGCAGGGCGATCCAATGCTCCAGATAGGCGGCATGGCTCTGGAGCTCACTGCCGATCTCGAGCCGATCACCGAGGAGCACGGCTCCCAGCTCAGCCACCAACTCCTCTCGCGCATAACGGGGCTTGCCAAAGGCGCCACCGAGATCGCGCTTGAGGCGGGAGGCATGGCCGGTGGAGTGGACCTGCTCATGGGCCCAGGTGGCATAGAAGGCCCCAGGTGAATGGAAGCTGGAGCGCTCGGGCAGCTGGATGCGATCAAGCTGGGGCAGATAGAAGGCCCGATCACCGCCAAAGCTGACCGGCACCGGCCAGGCGGAGAGCACGGCCTCTGCCGCAGCCAAACGCTCCGGCTCCGGCCGGGCCTGCTTGCCGGCTGCTTGCTGCCGGGCCGTGATCAGCTCAGCCAGCCCTGGCCCCTCCAGATCGCCTGCATTGAAGACCGCCACCGGCCGATAGCTGACCCAGCTGCGGGCAGCCCCATCGGCACCATCTGCCTGCTTCTGCTGACCCGCCTCCGGCTCCTCGGCCTGCTGATGGAGCTGGGGCCGCAGGATCATGGCCGCCTTGCTGCCTTTCTGGGGACTGATGCCTAGCTGCCTGGCCTCCGCGTAGCCGCACCAGAAGGGCAGTGACGATCCCCGAATGTGCATGCTCAGGGTGAGCAGGATCGGATTGGAGCCCCGATAACGATGGCCACTGATCAAATTGCAGTGGTGGCCGCCGCCGGAGCCATCCCAGGGCTTGCGCCAGGGAGCGACCCCCTGCTGCATCAGCTCAATCAAGCTGAGAACGAGCCGCTCTTGGGCATTGGGCCCGGACCGGCTGCCTTTGGTGGAACTCGCAGAACTCTTTTGATGGGACTGGGTGACGGCCATGGCCGGCTGGGCGTGGAACGCCCCCTTGGTCCTCGCGTAGGCAAGGGGCGCGTAGCGCCTTGCGTAGCCCTTGCCCGCGAGGCCACCATGGGGCAGCCCACGCCAGCCACCCTTACGGGTTGGGAAGAGTGGTTTGGCTGCTGGATTGGTGGAGTGATCGAGGACTGGTGGTCCCCGTCAGCAGGTCACCCCTGGGAAAGGGGGCCGGCAAAGCAGCCCCCTGGAGCCCGAGGCCCGTGCTCACCCCGCCGCCACCACCGGCAGCGCCGGCTCCTCAGCCCTGACCTGCTGCTCAGCCCAGGCTTCCCGAGCTGCGGCGATCGCATCGGAGCGCTCCAGGAATTGGGCAATCACTGGCAGCACCTCTTCTTCCAGGAGGGCAATTTCCTCCTCCACCAGGGGGGCCTCATAGGAACACTCCCGAATTCCCAGCTCCTGCAGGCGCAGATAGCGCTCGATCCGTTGCTGGGCCAGCAGCAACAGGGAGATGGGATGGGAGGAGAGCAGGCTGGACATGGGCCTGGGCGCCTGGGGGCGCAGCGAAGGGACGCATCCCGTGCCGCCGGATCAGGCAAGGGGCGCGTAGCGCCTCGCGTCAGCCCTTGCCCCGGCGAACACTGGAGCGGCCCGGCGCGGAGACCCCTGACGGGGTCAGGGATTTATGCAGTCAGGGCCCATCGGGCCCGGGTCCTGACCCTGGTCTTGGTGCTGGTCCCCTGCCTGACCCTGATTCAGGCTCGCTTTCCTCCTGCCCCTCCCGCCGCCTGAGCCCAAGCGACACCGCCCCTGCACCACCGAGAAGGGCCAAGGTGGCATTGATCGCCGATTCAAAGGCGTCATTGAGGCGGCCCAGAATTTCCGGGCAGCCCTTGGAGCGCAGCTGGGCATAGCGCTGATCCAGCAGGTGAGCGCAAAGACCCACCCCGACGCCGTAGAGGATGAACTGGGCTAGGAAGATCCCGGCCAGACAGCCCAGCAAAAAGCGCTCACGGTTAAAGCGACTGCCCGGCCAGCCTCCCAGCAAGACGCTGAGCAGCAGGTACAGGCCAATGGCCACCGTGGCGATCAACACCACCATCGGATTCAGCGGCTAAAAACCCAAGCCCAACCGGAGCTGGGCCCTTCCAGCAGCCAGCGGGGATTGGTGTTGGCAAAGGAGTAGTGCTGGTTGCGGCCGGCCCCCTGGCCCTGGCGAGCCCAGCCACCGCGCACCAGGTTGAGTTCGCCATAGGGGTCGTGGACCAGCCAGCCGCTGGCGTCATACCCGCGAATGGCGATGTAGTGGCCGCCGCCACTGGGCGCAGACACGGGGCCGTGGTGCAGGATCCCAAAGGCCAGGCCAAAACCCTTGTCCAGTTCGGCCTTGGCCCGCTCCACACTGCAGGAGCTGATAAACCGCCCCGGCGTCTTGAGTTCCGCCAGGGCAGCGGCATGGGCGGCCTGCTGGGTGGTGTCGCCATAACGCTGGACAACCTTGAGGTAATCGAGGTCGTCCTTGATGCCAGTAACCCCCAGGTAGGCCAGGTTCATGGCGATCGAGGAGGACTGGCAGTGCCGCCAGCCATCGGGACCGTCGTTGGTCTGGTCAAAGAAGGGCAGGGCCAGGGCGACGGCGCCACTGCCAGTTTTCTTGGGCTGAGGTTTTGGCGCCGGCGCCGGTGGCGTGCTGAACAGCCGGGCCCAGGGCGCCTGCTCATCAAGGATCTGTGCGCCGCCGTCGAGGGCAGTGATGGCCGCATGCAGGGCCCGGACCGCCGACACCTGCTGGGGTTGGTCGCGGTAGTTCCGCCAGCGGTCTAGGAAGCGCTCGGCGCTCATCGGCTCGGCCATGGCGACAGCTGGCGGGGTCCCTTGCTCTTGCCAGCGTCAACAAGAAGCCCGGCAGGGGTGGGGCCTCCTGCGGATCCGCGTCACCACTGACCAAGAACCAAGGGCCAGGGG
>CAMDSS010000182.1 GCA_945907085.1 Cyanobium sp. NIES-981
TTCAATTTCCACGGTTATCCGTGGTTAATTCATCGCCTCACCTACCGGCGCACCAACCACGCCAACTTTCACGTGCGCGGCTACAAGGAGCGGGGAAACATCAACACTCCCCTGGAGCTGGCGATGAACAACCAAATCGATCGCTTCAACCTGGTGATCGATGCGATTGATCGGGTGCCCAGCCTGGGCTCCCGGGCCGCGCACCTGAAAGAGCGCATGCGGGAAGCGATCCTGGCCAACCGCCAGTACGCCCACCACCACGGCATGGACGCCCCGGACATCACCAATTGGCGCTGGGAGGCAGCGAACCCATGACCACCACACCAATGGAATCACCAATGGGCGAACACAAACCCAGCAACCTGCGTCTTCCCACCCCCGGCTGCTACGCCGATCCCGACCGCAGCGGGCTGACGGCGAAAGACGTGTTCGACGGCATGACCGAGCACCTCTTTTACACGCTGGGCAAGCTCGCCCCCACCGCCAGCCGCCACGACCTCTACATGGCGCTCAGCTACGCCGTGCGCGACCGGCTGATGACCCGCTATCTGGCCGGGATTGAGGCGATCAGCGCCGCCCCCACCCGGGTGGTGGCCTACATGTCTGCGGAGTTTTTGATTGGCCCCCAGTTGGGCAACAACCTGCTGATGCTCGGCATCCAGGAGGAAGCGGCAGAAGCCCTGCGCCGCTTTGGCATCAACGACATCAACGACATCCTCGATGTGGAGGAGGAGCCGGGCCTGGGCAATGGCGGCCTGGGGCGGCTGGCGGCCTGCTTCCTGGAATCGCTGGCATCGCTAGAGATCCCGGCCACCGGCTACGGCATCCGCTACGAATTCGGGATCTTCGACCAGCTGATCCGCGATGGCTGGCAGGTGGAGATCACCGATAAGTGGCTCAAATCCGGCTGGCCCTGGGAGATCCCCCACCCCGATCAGGCCTGCTTTGTGGGCTTTGGCGGCCGCACCGAGAGCTACAAGGACGACGACGGCACCTACCGGGTGCGCTGGATCCCCGCTGAACACGCCATCGGCATCCCCCACGACGTGCCGGTGCTGGGCTACCGGGTGAACACCTGCGACCGGCTGCGGCTGTGGCGGGCCGATGCCACCGAGAGCTTCGATTTCTATGCCTTCAACATCGGCGACTACTACGGCGCCGTGGAAGAGAAGGTGGGTTCGGAAACCCTCTCGAAGGTGCTCTACCCCAACGACGGCACCGATGAGGGCCGCCGGCTGCGGCTGAAGCAGCAGCACTTCTTTGTGAGCTGCTCACTGCAAGACATGATCCGCAGCCTCGATGCCCGGGGCATTCCGATCGCGGAATTCCCCGACCATTGGGCCGTGCAGCTCAACGACACCCACCCCTCGATCGCGGTGGCCGAGTTGATGCGGCTGCTGATCGACGACAAGCACCTGGATTGGGATGCGGCCTGGAGCATCACCTCCAGATCTCTTGCCTACACAAACCACACCCTGCTGCCCGAGGCCCTGGAGAAGTGGGGCCTGCCGCTGTTTGGGTCCCTGCTGCCTAGGCACCTGGAGCTGATCTACGAGATCAACCGCCGCTTCCTGCAGCAGGTGCGCCTGAAGTATCCAGGCAACAACGCCTTGCTGGCCAAGGTGTCGATCATTGATGAAGACGGCGCCAAGGCCGTGCGCATGGCCAATTTGGCCACGGTGGCCTCCCACCACATCAATGGGGTGGCAGCCCTGCACAGCGACCTGGTGAAGAGCGAGCTGTTCCCGGAATTTGCGGCGCTGTGGCCTGAGAAATTCACCAACGTCACCAATGGGGTGACGCCCAGGCGTTGGGTGGCCCTCGCCAACCCCCAGCTTTCGGCCCTGCTCAACGAATCGATTGGCGACGGCTGGGTCAAGGACCTCGACCAGCTCAAGCAGCTCGAGCGCTTCGCAGGCGACAGCGCCTTTTTGGAGCGCTGGGGGGCCACCAAACGGTCGGTGAAAACCGATCTGAGCAACTACATCCACCGCCACAGCGGCGTGCATGTGGATCCCAGCTCGCTATTTGACGTGCAGGTAAAGCGCATCCACGAATACAAGCGCCAACACCTCAATGCCCTGAAGGTGATCGCCCAGTACCTGCGGATCAAAAATGGCACCGCGGCCAACAGCGCCCCGCGCACGGTGATCTTCGGCGGCAAGGCGGCGCCGGGCTACACGATGGCGAAGCTGATCATTCGCTTCATCAACGGCATCGCCGAAACGGTGAATGCTGATCCGGATATGGAGGGCCGGCTGCGGGTGATCTTCCTAGCCGACTACAACGTGAAGCTGGGCGAGCGGGTGTATCCGGCCTCTGATCTTTCCGAGCAGATCTCCACCGCCGGCAAGGAAGCCTCCGGCACGGGAAATATGAAATTCGCCATGAATGGGGCACTCACGATCGGCACCCTCGATGGAGCCAACGTGGAGATCCGCGAGCAGGTGGGAGCCGAAAACTTCTTCCTGTTTGGTAAAACCGCAGAGCAAATCTCAGCGTTGGGCCAGGAGGGCTACCGCCCCTGGGAGCTGATCGGCTCGATGCCCGAGCTCACCGAAATCCTGCGGCTGATCGAACAGGGTCACTTCAGCAACGGCGATGGCGATCTGTTTAGGCCGCTGCTGCAAAACCTCACCGGCAGTGATCCCTTCTTTGTGCTGGCCGATTTCAACGACTACCTGCGGGCCCAGGGAGCGGTGGATCAGGCCTGGGCGGATCGGCCTCTGTGGAACCGGATGTCGCTGTTGAATACGGCCCGCACCGGCTTTTTCTCCTCGGATCGCTCGATCAAGGAGTATGCCCAGCGCATCTGGAAAGCCGAGAGCTACCCGGTGACGATCAGCTGCGTTACGGACTAAGGCTGGATAGACAAACCCTGGACGCTCAACCGGGCAAGTCTGGGGTTTGGTGCAGGAGGCGGTTCAGCCGCAATCGGTCCGCATTGAGCGGATCGGGGGCGAGTTCGCCGGCGAGCTCGCGGAACTTTTGCTCCACCTGGTCTGGCACGCGCACATCAAAAATGCGCTCCATCAGGGCCTCGATCGAGAAGAGGTGGGCGTTGATGTTCTCAAGGTCGGCCATGGCCTGCTGGAGGGCATCGGCATCTTCGCCGCCTTGATCGGCGTTGGCAGCTGGTACGGCATGGGCTGCTGCTGGAGGCTCAGGAGGCGCTTCAGAGGCATCCTGTTGCTTTTGCAGCTCTTCCATCACCCGGCCGGCCAGGGTGCGAAAGGATTGCAGGGCGGCCCAACTGAGCTCCTGCTGCTGGCGCAGGGTGGGATTCTCACGGATCAATCGGTCGTGTTCCCGATAAAACCGCTGGCAATCAGGGCATTGGCAGGGCTCTTCTGGCACCGCACTCCCTAGTGCTCACGATCCCCATCATGGCACCCGAGCAGCCCGTCAGGCGGCGAGGGGGCCCTCGTGCCAGTCTTCATCCTGCTCACTGGCGGCGGGCAGGGGGATTTCGATCGAGCTGACCACGTTGATCACGTCGCGCAGGCGCATGGAATCGGCAAACCAGCCCATGGCCTGCTCCACATCGCCGCCCTTTTCAGCGTCGGTGGCCTGGTCTTCGTGGGCTTCGGCGAGCAGGGCTAGCCAGCAAAGGCAGCGGGCCTGCACCACCGAAAGATCAAGCTCTGCGGGCTGGCTATCGGCAATGCGTTCGCTCTCCTGTTGCACCAGCAGGCGCAGGCGCAGGTCGTGGAGCTGGGTCATCCCGGTCTGACGACTGACCCCACGCTAGCTGGAGTGGCTGAAATCGGGAAGGGCGCTAGCGGTAGTGCTGGATACCGTAGAAAAGAGTTTGATCAAACCTGAGCCGAGTGGTGGGAGGTTCCAGATCAAGAAACCAACCAGGGCACCCACCAAGTGCCAGATCAACGTCAAACCCTGGCTAACAGCAAAGTCAAAACCATGGCCATACAGGCGGCAACGAGTCCATCGAGGCCGTACATGGAGCTGGTGAAATTGATTGGCGCGGTGGCGGCAATAAAGACCAGGAACGGACTGCTAGATGGCGACGGGTTGTTCACACCAGACGCTCCTGTACAAAAATTTGGTACTCTCGCAAAAGCTCCCACATTTCAACATAGCCGAAAAAATCTAGCTCTAAGTGCTGCGCGTCCATTGCAGATGTAATTGTCCGAGCCTTCCAAGATACTGGCAACAGCTCCTTGTCGAACTTGCTGAATTTGAATTTGAAATTGTGCGACAGGCAATTACGAATCATTCGAGCGAATTGATGCCAAGGCTCTGCCTTGAAGAGCTCAGCCTGTCCAGTGCCGTAGCAGTAGTCTTTTATTAATTCAAACGACTCCTTAATAAGCGCTCGGATTTGCGATAAAAGGAATTCTTTGATCGCGATCTCACGGTCTCTAGGATTTATAAGCAAACGAGCAACTTGGGAGAAATCGACCATGTACATGCCAAATACCGCGTGATTCTTCTCGAGAATGGGATGCGCTTCTGGAGATCCAAAGAGTGAGATTCCGGCAAGCCCAAGGATGTAGTTGTTCTTTGCATTCTCGAGTTGGCCAATAAGTTCCAGCTTCGTCATCATCTACTTGCACCTTATTAAGCCATCTAACGCACCAGGTTAGAAGCGGGCACCGTCTTGCGCATACGCAACACAAGAAACTGCCGTCTTCTACATCTGGGAGTTAGACGTA